>SIAG01000009.1 GCA_009691925.1 Planctomycetaceae bacterium | reverse complement strand
AGATATTTGCCCGGCAGGGCGCCGGTCGTTCCCTGATGGGAGCTGTGGTGCGGGGAGGGATGGGCTGTCATGGATCGATTCCGGCGGGCTGACGAATGGGCTGGGAATGGGGGGAAGAATTGGGGCGACGAAGCGATCAGGCCGCCTCGCCGTTGCGGGACTTGAGCTTCACCAGGGCGTTGATGTCGAGGATCAGGCCGACCCGGCCATCCCCGAGGATCGCGGCCCCGGCAAACTCCGTTTGATGGCGGAACATCTCTCCGAGGCTCTTGATCACCACTTCCTGCTTGCCAATCAATTGATCGACAAGGAGGCAGCGCGAGTCTTGCCCTGCCTCGACGACGACGATGATGCCCTGCGTGGGATCGAGGGCGGTGTGCGGCGTGTTGAGGTGGCGGCCAAGCCGGAGGATCGGCGTCAGGCGACCGCGGACGCTGACCACCTCCCCCCGCCCCTGAACTTGCGTCACCATGCCGGGGAGCGGCCGGAACGACTCGCGCACCGAGAGTGTCGGAATCACATACCGCTCCTCGCCGATGCCGACGAGCAATCCTTCGATGATCGCCAGCGTCAGCGGCACATAGAGCGTGAACGTCGTTCCCTCCCCCTCGATGGAGCTGATCTCGATCTTGCCCCGCATCTTCTCGATGTTGCGGCGGACGACATCCATCCCGACCCCCCGCCCGGAAAGATCGGTGACCTTCTCGGCGGTGGAGAAGCCGGCGGCGAAGATGAGGTCGAAGATCTCGCGCTCGTCGAGATTTTCATCCGCCCGGATAATCCCGCGCTCGATCGCCTTCTTGCGGATCTTCGCCGCGTTCAAGCCGCGGCCGTCGTCCTCGATCTGGATGACGATGAAGCCCCCCTGGTGGAAAGCGCGGAGCGTGATCGTGCCGGCCGGCGGCTTGCCCGCAGCGACGCGCACATCGGGCATCTCGATGCCATGGTCGGCGGAGTTGCGGATCATGTGGACGAGCGGATCGCTCAATTCCTCGACGATGTTGCGGTCGAGCTCGGTGTCTTCCCCTTCGAGCGAGAGAACGATCTCCTTCCCCTGCTGGAGAGCGAGATCGCGGACGAGCCGCGACATCTTTTGGAAGGTGTTGCGGATCGGCACCATCCGCAGCGACATCGCCGTCCGCTGGAGATCGGAGGTGATGCCGTGGAGCTGGCCGAGGCAGCGGGAGAGATGGGCGCTGGTGATCGCCTTGAGCTCCGGATTCTGCACGACCATCGATTGCGCGATGACCAGCTCGCCGACGAGATCGATGAGGCCGTCGAGCTTGACGGTGTCGACGCGGACAATGCCCGACCCGACGGCCGGCGCCGAGGCTTGTTGGTTGGCGGCTGGCTTCTTGGCAGCAGGTGCCGCTGGCGCCGCACGCGCGGCAAGGACCGCCGCCGGCCCTGCCGAGGCCGGTTCGCTGCGGGCGGGCTCGGCTTGGTGGAACGGAGTGGGGGCTGCAAAAATGGCGGCAGACTCGGCTTCAACAGCGGCCGCGACCGCCGCGGGCGCCTGCGGAGTAGCTGGTGTGTGCGGAGCAGCCGGCACGGGGGTCACGGCTGCCGGCGAAGCTGCGGCTGGAGCCGACGAACCTGCGGCGAGGAGGGAATGAACATCATGGATCAGCTGCGGGATTGGCAGGTCGATCGTTCTCCCGGCATCGACTCCGGCGATCTGGTTGGAAAGCTCGGTAACGAACCGCTTGAGGATGTCGGAGCCGGCGAGAATGACCGTGATCGAATCGCTTCCAAGCTGATACTTCCCCCGCCGGGCGGCATCGAGCATCGATTCCAGCTCATGGGCGAGCTGCTGGAGAACGAGGAGCTTCATCACCCCGACGTTCCCCTTGAACGTGTGAAACGCCCGGAAGAGCGAGTCGAGGGAGGAGGAGTCGGTCGGATTGACCTCGAGGACGAGCACCCCTTGCTCGATGTCCTGAAGGAGATCCTGGGCTTCGGCGCAGAACAGCTGAAGCATCTCCAGATCGGAATCAGGCGGGACGATATCCACCGTCTGCTCGGGGAGAAGCTCTACGGCCCGTGCTGCCGGCCGTGCTGCTGGGGTTGCCTGTGAAGCGTGGCCACCCGGAGCCACAGCGGCGGCGCTGTCCCCAACGGGAGCCGGAGAGTTTTCTTCTGGCGTTTTCCAGCCTTCGGGGAGGGTGGGATAGGAGAGCTGGTATTCCCACGACATCACTGCCGCGTCGATCCATGGCTGCCAGTCACCGAGTCTGGCGATGCAAACCGAAGAGAGCTTGTTGTCGATGGCGACCCGCTCGTCGATCCACTGCCGGACCGCATCCATGCCGGCGCGGATCTGCTCCGGCTCTTCTCCACCGAGGATGGTCTCCAACTGCCGGACAAGATCATTGATCCCGTCGATCCCGTTTTCCTTCACGGAATCAACGAAGGCGAGCTCCAAGCCAATCTGCTGGATGACCTTCTTGGCCTTGCCGATGATTTCGAATCGCTCTGTGGACATGGGGCCGATTCGTCGTTGTGGTGGCCGGGCTTTCCCGTGCGACCGAGGGCCAGAGAAGGAATGGCGTGGAGGGAAAGAATTGACAGCAATCAGAACGCGGGAAACCAGACAGTCATTCCCGGGGAACGTGCCTGTGGAATGCCTGATCGCTTACCCCGGCATCGACCAAATGCCGCTAAAGTTTTCCGATCCCGTCCAGACCTTACTTCCGAAAAAGTGGTCACGCAACCGGCCGAAGGGCTTTATTTTCTAGAGAAACCGACTTTGGGACGAATGGGCATGCGGTGGGACGAATGGGCATGCGGGTTGGGACGAAGCAGGCAATCGGTGGGACGAATGGGCAGCGGCGGGGACAAGGCAGGTAGCGGTGGGGACGAAACAGCCAGGCTGAGCTCGGATCGGCGCGGCCGCCGCGGGAGTCGCGCCTCCTGATCGCAGCGTCAAAGTTTGCCCCGGCGCCGAATCGGATGTAGCGTTCGAGGAAGATTTCGCAGCTGTGACGGTCTCCCGGCGGTAGGGGGCCGATGGTCGCTCTTGGTCCTTGGCCGGCGGCTCGCCCCTTCAGAGCCTCCGTCGCCACGATCCAAGCCCTTCGCCGCCGGCCTCCTCCCATCGAGCCATTCGCTGCCTCCCTTCAGCCCCACGCAGGTGTTCTGTCCATGAGCGCATCCACGGCCACATCCACTCCGCAGCGGATCGGTTACGGGTTTCTCGGCATCATTGTCGTGTCGCTCATCCTCGGCCTGTGGGCGATCGCGCAGATCTTCGCCATCAATCAGAACGTCACCCAGCTGGCGACCAACTCGATCCCCTCGGTCGTGACGCTCAACAAGATCATCCAGCAGAATGCCACGGCCGATCGAGCGCTGCGGAAGGTGGTCGAGGGAGTCGTCGATGCCCGTGTCTCCGGCGCGGACGAAACGACCTTCCGAACGGCCAGGCAGGATGGGGACAGGCTCTGCGAGGACTATGAAAAGCTGATCTCCGATGACGAAGACCGGCAGCTCTTCAAGAACGCCCTGGCCGCCCGCAAGACCTACCTCACCGCCGCTGAAAAGGCGCTCGAGTTGGCCCGGACCAAGAAGGCCGAGGACGCCGTTGCCTGCCTCAAAGCGGAGGTCGACCCGGCCGTCGAACCGAGTGTTGATGGCTTCAACAGGGACATCGACCACAACATCAAGCTCAGCCAGAAAGAGGTCGAAACCGCGGGCGCTAAGGTGAGCCGGTCGCTGTGGACGATCGTGCCGGCCCTCCTTCTGGCGACGCTCCTCGGCCTCGTGGTCGGCTGGAGCACCGTCCGCTCGACCCAGGCCGCGCTCGACTCGATCAACACCGCGATCCAGGCGGGCATCGACAAGACCAACCGGGCCTTGGCCGGGATCTCCGACTCGCTCCAGGAAGGGGCCGATCAAACCGCCTCCAGCGCCGGCCAACTCTCCAGCGCCAGCCGCTCGCTGGCCGCGAGCACGAGCGAGCAGAGCGCCTCGGTGACCGAGGCGAGCGCCTCGCTCGAAGAGATCTCGGCGATGATCCGGGCCACGGCCGAAAATGCTTCGAAGGCGAAGGAGTTTGCCGGTCAGGCCCGCGGTGCGGCCGAAGTGGGCAAGCAGACGATGGAGGAGATGAAGCTGGCGATGAAGTCGATCGAGGTCTCCAGCCTCGACATCGCCAAGATCGTGAAGAACATCGACGAGATCGCCTTCCAGACCAACATCCTCGCCCTCAATGCCGCCGTCGAAGCGGCCCGGGCCGGCGAGGCCGGAGCGGGCTTTGCCGTCGTGGCCGACGAGGTTCGCTCGCTCGCCCAGCGCTCTGCCGCGGCCGCCAAGGAGACCGCCGACAAGATCGAGGCGGCGATCGCCAACAGCCAGCGCGGCTCGCGGAGCTGCAGCAATGTCGGCGAATCGCTCGAGCAGATCGTCGAGCGGGTTGCCGCCGCCGATGTCCTCGTCGCCGAGATCGCCTCTGCCGCCCGGGAGCAGTCGCAGGGGATCCGGCAGGTGGGGGTGGCGATGACGCAGATGGATAAGGTCACCCAGGGGAATGCCGCCAGCGCCGAGCAGAGCTCCAGCGCCGCCGAGGAGCTCACCAACCAAGCCCAGCTGCTCCAGGAGAACGTCGAGCAGCTGCAGGCGCTGATCGCGAGCACGTCGCAATCGGCCGGCACCGCCGTCTCCTACCGGCCAGCACGGTTGAGCCGTCAGGCGCAGCATCGGGGCACGGCCCGCCAGGCTCCGCCGTCGCGGGCCGCCGGCGAAGCCCGCCGCCAGGCCCCGCACATCGTCATGCCCGACGATGATCCCGACGCCACGAACTTCCGCAGTTTTTAAAGCCCCGGGGCCATGGCAGTTGGTCGGCCGATGTGGGGCGGGGAAACTGGCGTCGACCGGGAGGAGGGATCTCTCTACATTTCCACTTCACTTGCCCAAAGTTCCCGGCAAGATTCCCAGAGCGAAAGGATTCGCCATGGTCGGAATGGTCTACCGCCGCTGTACGCTCCGGTGTGGTCTGGCTGCCCCGGCCGGCCTGGGCTCGATCGCCGCGATGCTCCTCCTCGCCCCACCGGCCGCGGCCCAGCTGACCCCCTTCGGCCAGCCTTCCCAGCCGGTGCAGCTCCAGCAGGCGCCTTTCCAGACGATCCCTGCCGCACCGCCTGCCGGCACCTACCAGACAACGCCGAGCAACTACGCCGCCGCTCCCGGGGCGGGGCCGTCGACCTTTTCGTTCGCCGCGCCGCCGGCGCAGATCGGGTCGGGGGAAAAGGAAGCGCAGACAGTCCTCTCGGCCAAGCAGGCACTCGACCAATTTTTCGCCCTCCAGATGGAATCGGTGCCCCCGGCGATGCTCCAGGCGGCCGAGGGGGTCGCGATCTTCCCCAACATGATCAAAGGGGGCTTCATCTTTGGCGTCAATTACGGCAAGGGGGTGCTCTGTGTCCGCAATCCCGACCGCAGCTGGAGCCCGCCGGTGATGGTGACGATGGGCGGGGGGAGTGTCGGCTTCCAGGCCGGTGTTCAGGCGGCGGACATCGTGCTCGTGTTCGCCACGCCGCGTAGCCTGCAGGGGATTCTCAATGGCCAGAAGGTGACCCTCGGCGCCGATGCGTCGATCGCCGCCGGGCCGGTCGGCCGCAGTGCTAACGCCGGTACCGATGTCGGTCTCGGTGCCGAGATCTATTCCTATGCCCGCAGCCGCGGGTTGTTTGCCGGCGTCTCCCTCGGTGGCAGCGATATCTCCGTCGATCACAATGCCGACTCGCTCCTCTACGGGCGCTTCAATGTCACCCCCAGCGACGTGTTCTCGCTGCGGGGCTTGGCGATCCGCCCCGAGGTTCATCAGCTCGTCGAGGATCTCAACGCCCGCTCGCGCCCCCAGCCGGTGGCCGTGACAACCGGCGCCGCTCTCCCCCAGCAGGCCGTGACGCCGTTCGGGGCCCAGCCACAGGCGGTCAACCAGGTGCCGGGGGGCTTTCAGCCCGGCCCATTTCAGCCCGCCCCATATCAGACCGGCCCATATCAGCCCGGCCCATATCAGCCCGGCCCATATCAGACCGGCCCATATCAGACCGGCCCATTTCAGCCCGCCGCGCTCCAACCCGGCCCTTTTCAACCTACCTCGCTCCAACCCGCCTCCCAGCAGCCGGCGATCGTCCCCATTCAAGCGCCGCCGCTGGTGCCGATCGGGCCCCGGTGACGCTCCTGCGGGGATTCACGTCTCGCGGATCGACCATTTCCTCATCTGCCGCCGGAGGCGGTGGCCGATGCTCGCCACGGCCGCCGGCACGCGGTGGAGACGCAGGCTCCGCGCCACGCTCCGCCGTCGGGCAACGGGATCGATCGGCGTTTTGAAGATCGTCGTGAAGCGATCGAGGAGACTCTCGGTGTTGGCGCAGGGGGGAACGGCGTTGCCCCGAAACCAGGGGCGGCCCAGGAGGGTGGCCAGAAGCGCTGGATCACGGTCGACCGCCACAACCCGTTCGACGAGGTCGTCGAGCGACGGCGAATCGTGGGCGGAGAGGAAGCTCGTGGTGTCGAAGTCGCGGCCCACCAGCGGATCGCCCCAATAGATCGGGATCGAGTCGACGAGCATCGGTTCGAGCACCTTCTCGGTGGTGTATCCGGGGAAGGATTCGTTCTCGAAGGCAATCGTGAACCGACAGTCGGCGAGGAACGCCCGCTTGTCGGCGATCCGGCCGCCGACGTTGTTGAACAACTTCCCGCCGGAGTCGACGGGGCGATAGCGAGAGAGCTTGTGGAAGAAGTCATTCCGCGTTCGGCAGAGGGGATTGGAGACGACGAACGCACAAAAACGCGACTTCGCCGCGATCATCGCCGCGGTGTCGATTGTCGGCGGCTTCACGAGCGCTCTGCCGTCGGCGTAAAGAACCCACAGCGGCAGACGCAGATGCCGGGGATGGGAATCGTGGCGGAATGTGAAGGCCCAGTCGCAGTTGAGCCAGTCGGGGCCGACGTTCTCGCCGGTGAAGAAGATCCGCGGGCAATCGTAAGCGAGAAACTCCTTCCTCCGGCTGCCGACCGTGGTGTAGACGACGTAGTCGGGCGGGCTGTCGAAGTCGAGCCGCCACGCCGGCGCCAGGAGGCGGGTGAAGAAGTTGTCGCGCGGGTCGAAGCCGTCCCAGAAGCCGACGAAGCGGATCCGGACAGTGGGACGATCAGCGGCGCCCGCGGGGGGCGGGGGGGAGGAAGCCAACGGGCGATCGGGCGTCATCGGTCGGGCTTCCTGGTGGGAGCAGTCCACGGCGTACCGCGCGCTTCCGTGGGCTCAGCCGCCGCGGTCAGGTGGAGCCGGCAAGGAGCGTTGCGATCCGCTGCCACAGCGTCCACAGACCGATGATGATGAAGCCGGCCGAGGATGTCACGAGGAGGATGTCCCAGGCCAGGCCCGGCCGCAGCCGGGGGTCGAGGGCGCGCCAGCGGAACCAGAGCACGGCCACGCCGAGGGCAGCGAGCATCACCGCCTGTGCGGCCCCACTGGCGAGGACCATCGCCAGCGGGGCGCGGATCGCCAGTGCCAGGACCATCGCCACCAGCGGCCAGGCGATCGAGAGGCGGCGGTTCCAGGTCGTCCGCGCGGCGGCGTCCCCGGGCAGCAGGCCGGCGAGGATCAGCCCGTCGACGACCATCCGGGCGTTGCCCGCCGCGGCGACGAAGAGCGTGGAATAGAGAACCGCAAAAGCGCCGATCAGAAAGGCCCCGTTGGCCCAGGCGCCAAAAACTGGCGCGTACATCGCGCCCAGTGTCCGCACCATCTCTCTCCCCTCCGGGACCAGACCGAGGCGTCCCAGCGTCGCGGCGCCGAGGAGGTAGAAGGCCACGGTGACGGCCGTGTAGACCACCATCGACGCCCAGGCGTCGAGTTGCATGACGCGGAGCCAACCACGGGCGCGGATCGCCCAGGCTTCGGAGTCGTCGCGCGGGCCGACAGCCACGCCGTATCCCTTCTCCAGGCACCAATAGGGATAGACCATCAATTCGCTGGCGCCCACGCCGATGATCCCGAAGGTCGCCAGGGCCGTCAGGATCGGAGAGAAATCTTTCCGCTCCTCCGGAAGGCGGAAGGCGAGACCGCTGCCGAACTCTGCCGCGGAAATCGCCCAGGCCGGATCGCATTGCAGCAGTCCGAGGGCCACGAGTGTGACCAGCGTGAACGTGCCTACGAGGATGATCGAGACCAGTTCGATCAGCTTGTAGCGTCCTACCCCCAGCAGCACAGCGGTCACGATTCCGGTGACGACCGCCCACAGCGTCTCGTCGACCGGTTTGACCAGATCCTTCTTCTGGGAGGCGAGCTCGCCCATCCGGACGTCGAGCGAGTCGGCCGTCGCGGTGTCACCGTGGTGACGGGCCGCGGCGGCGAGGATCCGGTCGCTGGCGGCCTCGTCATGAACCCGATTCCATTCCCGCCCGGCCGCCGTCACCGGCACCCCCGCGGCGAGCGTCTGGGCGACGCCGGAGAGGATCCCCCCCTGCTGCACGAGGACGAGAAGCGTCATCACCACCCAGGCCCAGTAGATCCAGCCCCGCCCGGCAAAGCGTGGCCCAGGCACCCGGTCGAAGGCATCCAGCGGCGTCCGCCCCCAGGAGAGGGTGGCACGGCCGATTTCCACCTGGGCCGCTACCTTGATCACGCAGCCGATGAGGATCAGCCACAGGAGCAGGAATCCGGACTGGGCTCCGGTGGTTGTGGTGGCGATCAGCTCGCCGCTGCCGACGATCGAACTGGCCAGCACGATCCCGGGGCCGAGATGGCGCAAGGCTCCCAACAGCGTCTGCGGTGGATCGACGGTGGTGCGTGGCGGTTCCCCCATGGCGGGAATCAGTGTTGCGGATCAGCGGCCGGAAGGGAATCCGCCTGCCAAAAAAAACCACCGGGGCCGTGTGACGGGCCCCGGTGGCACTTGGTGACAGCAGCTGGGGATCACTTCGTGACGTCGCCGGTCGGCGCGGCACCGACCACCGGGGTGGCCGCGGCCGGGGCCGACACCGGGGTCACCGTGTCGCTGGCCGGTTGCGGCGCGGAGGGAATCGACTCCCCCTTCCGGGTCGGATCGAAGGAGGCCCGGGGGGCCATCGCGGCCGGATCGGCCTGACGGGCGGTCCGCGTCAGTTCGATCACCGGCTTGAGGGCGGCGACGGCCCGGTCGACGGCCGGCTGGAGGAGCATGACGTCGACGATCATGTGCTGCACGTCGCTGACGGTCGAGGTGGCATTCCGCAGGCCGTCGCGGAGATCATGAAACCTGGCGAGCGTGGCATCGGCGTCATCGAGGTGATCGGCACCCGACACGACCGCACTCTTCAGGGCCACGAGTCGACGGAGACGTTCCTCGGCTGGGCCGGTGACCGTATCCTGACTGACGATCGACAGAGTCAGGCCGGAGATCCGCTCGACCGACTTCTCTGCGTCGACGATCGATGCCTCGGAGTCGATGATGGCGCGTCCCAGCCGGCCGGCACGCTCCTGGACCTCGGTGGCGTGATCGACGACGGTCGCCGATCCGGCGATCCGGGCAACGAGCTTCTGGACGTCATCGAGGACCGGCGTCGCGGCGTCGATCTTCGTCATCCCCACCGTCAGATCCTGGTGGAGGGCGTCGAGGACCGCCAGCGACGAACGGGCTTCGCGGGCCGAATCACGAGACGCCTCGATCTTCGCCGACAGATCTGCC
Source organism: Planctomycetaceae bacterium (assembly GCA_009691925.1). Taxonomy (GTDB): domain Bacteria; phylum Planctomycetota; class Planctomycetia; order Pirellulales; family UBA1268; genus QWOP01. Next base: position 14,763 of record SIAG01000009.1, on the reverse strand, counting down.
ATCTCGCCGAGGACGGTCGAGGCTTCACCGACGGCTGGGCCACGGGCGGCGATCCCGGCGTGGAGGGTATCGACGCGATCGAGGGTCATTGTTGCCTGTTCGATCGCGGCGGTCTGGGCCGAGATCCGATCGGCGAGTTTCTCAAACCTTCCGAAAGCCTCCTCGGCATCGCCGAGTTGGCGGGCCTGGATCTGGAGCTGCGCGAGGAGGGCATTGGTGCCCTTGGCCGCGTTGCCGGTGGCATTCAGATCAGACACGGTTCTCGTCAGCTGGCTCACCTGACGCTCGAGGCCGGTGAGGTGTTGTTGCGAGGGGCGGAGGAGGCCGAACCAGGCAACCAGAAGCATCGCTCCGCTGCCGAAGAGGAACGACCATGTGTCGATCCTGGGGAACGCGGAAGCCGCTGGGACGGTGCCATGGGGATTGACGACAGGCATGGTGGAATCTCCGGAAAAAGGAAGTTGGGGGTGGGGAAGGGATGGATCGTCACGAGCCGGTTGTTGCTGGAAAAAACCGACGGAACCGATCGGACGTCCGTGGCCGTATTGGCACGGTCTCGACACCCCCGGCTCCGGGAACGGCTTCTGCTCCGCCGTTGAAAAAAAGATCGGCAGATTTGCCCCACCGGCAGAGTCGGTGGAAAGAAAGACCGGCTGGGATGGCGGTGCCGGTTGGAGCGGGGAGGCGGCTGGCCCTGCAGCGCGTATACTCTTTGCCATCGCGCGCCCGTAGCTCAATTGGATAGAGCATCGGTCTTCGGAACCGAGGGTTGCAGGTTCGAGTCCTGCCGGGCGCATTGAAAAGTTCGCGGGCTTGGAGCCCCGCTGAGCGTGCCACGAACCGGAGGTTCGCAAGCGAGGCCGTCAGGGATGACGGGCCTCGCGTGAAGACAGCCTGCAGGTTCGAGTCCTGCCGGGCGCATTGAAAAGTTCGCGGGCTTGGAGCCCCGCTGAGCGTGCCACGAACCGGAGGTTCGCAAGCGAGGCCGTCAGGGATGACGGGCCTCGCGTGAAGACAGCACCTACGTCCCCGCGTCGGTGGCCTCGGCCCCCGGTTGCTCGTCTGTCGGAGAGGCTTGGGGCAAGGGGGAGTCCGGGGGCGGTTCATCGAGGCCGGTCGACGTGAGTCGCGCCGACTCGTGACCATCGCGTTCGAAAAATTCCACGCCCCCTTCGGATCGGCCGGAGCGTGTTCCAACGGCCATCGAATCGTTGCCCCGAGCGTCGCGGATCTCGATCCGCCCGCCGCCGCCCCCCTTCACGCGGCCGAGGTGGACAAGCGTCGTTCCGTCGGCCGACTCCACCCGGAGCTTCTGGCAAACAACGCTCGCGGCCTCGAGAATCTCGCAGCGGATGCGGCCATTGAGATCAGGGGTGCCCGACTGGGCCCGCATGGCCAGGCCGATCGCCAGAAAGAGAAGCGGATAGACCGTCCAGCGTTCGCGGGTTGTCATGGTCATGTGGCCGCAGGGCGGCGTCGATCCTCGGGGGGAAGCCGGGCAGGAGGGTCGGGGGGCCGCTTCCGCGGACCGCGGGAAGCGTCAGTCGCCATGGAGTTGGCGGAGCCGACCCGACAACCGCAGGATCAACTGCACCCGTTCGAATTCGCGGAGCCAGTCGCCGGTCACCGCGGCCAGCGCGTCGGCTGCCGGGGGCACGATCCCGGTCTGGCACGTGCCGCCGAGTTGGGATGCGGCCGCGGCCCGGTAGGCCGAGAGTGTGCGCTCGCCATAGGTGAGCACGGGGGTGAAGTCCTCGCTGAAGAAGGCCAGCGTCGGCACCCGCTGGCCACCGCAGACCTTGAGATGGGCGGCGATGTCGGGGCGGGCGTCGCGATCGAGAAACTTCAGATCGATCGCCGGCGCGGCGGCGGCGAAGTGAGGGAAGATCGGGCACTGACTGACGCAGTCGCCGCACCACGCCCCGGCCAAGACGAGCACCGGCATCCGCCGGACGAAGCCACCGAGGATCCGCCGCTCCTCGCTGGTCAGCACCACCCGCTCATAGACCCCCTGCCAGCGTGAGCGCTGTTCGGGGGTGCCGTGGCGCTCGAGGAAATCGCCATACCGCATCCCGGCCTCGAAGGTCTGCTCCCAGGCGGCCGGGGTCGGAGGCGCTCCGGCGCCAGGGGTAGTAGGGGAAATCAGCTGGGGCAAAGTGGCCATGGTCAACCTGTCGAGGCCTGCGGAGAGAGAGCGCCTGGGGATCGGCTCAAGCGTGGGCGTCGCGAGAGCATACCGCTTTCCCCCAGACCGCGCCGCCTTGCCATCCGATCGTCGGGCCGGTTGGGGGAACCCCCGTGAAATCCCTGGATTTCACAGGGTTTCCGGGATGATGTAGATTCTTCGTTTCGTGGCTGGAAGAGGCCTTGACCCCTGAAAATCGCTCCCCTACTTTCCCCCCAGCTTTGAGGTTGACGAGGGGTTCGCCACGCGACCCCGCGGCAGTGGTGAGTGGAGCCGATGGGGAGGATCGATGCCCCCCTCGGACCCACCAGCCCCTCGTGGCCCCTCCGAGACAACCGTCCGTCCAATCGCTCCCGGAAACGGTTCAGGTTCCCCGCCCCCCTGGGATCTGGACCGTTCCGGGGGCCTTTTTTTTTGCGCCGTGGGTGCGGCGGCATCGGCGACCGCTGGGCACGGGCCTATAGTAGAGCCATGATCACGACGCCCCCCTCCGCCAAGGCCGAAACGATCCTCCGCTGGATCATGCTCGCCGTGCTGGTCTGGGGCACGATCCTCGCCGCCGGTTCGTGGACCTTCAACCACGACATCCGCCGTCCGATCATCGTCTTCGCCTGCGTCGTCGGCTTTCTCGGATTTTGGAACGCGATGCTGGCCGGTCGTCGCCGCCGCCTTGCCCGCGGCGATCGTTCCCGCAACCCCGCCTGACGTCCCCTGACGACGACGCCTGCGGGGTCACTCCTGCCCCGCCGGTTCGGCCCGCCGCAGGAGCGTGCTCGATACGTCGTCGCGGAACTCTTCTTCCGTCACGAAACGGGCGATCGCCCGCAGGGCTGGCGGCGCCAGAAGTCGCGTCGGATCGGTGAACACGCCGTCGCGGATACGGCCGAAGACGATCAGCCCCCCTGATGCCGTCGCGATCAGTCTCACGGCTTCCGCGGCGGCTGCGGTGGAGTCTCCCGAATAGCGCGGGTGGCCAAGTCGCACGAAGGTGTCGGCGCCGACGAGGAACGGAGCCCCCGGAAACAGCGCCACCTTCTCGACGAAGGTCGCCGCCGACGTCAACCAAGCCGCCGCGCCATCGAATCGATCAGCCCGCGCGGCGATCTCCACGAAATCGAGCGCAGGCTTCTCGACGTTGCGGATCGAGAGCTCGTAGGCCACCGGCAGCCCGGTGATCCGGGCCCCGATCCGGGCCATCGCCCGATGCCCGTCGTGGAGCGGATCGAATGAGCCGGGGAAAATCGCTTCGTTCCCGGCCGCCCCGGCCAAGCGGGCCCTCCCCGATGTCCCATCGAGGACCGACTGCCAGGCGATCGGCCCCGGTTGCCGCTCGATGATGATCCGCTCCTCCGGCCGGAGGAGCGCCGCGAGCCCTGCCGCGGTCGTCGAGTCCGCCTCTCCCTCAGCGGCCAGCCGCGCGAGGACGAGTGCGGCGGCGAGCGTCTCCTCCTCGGCCCGCGTCCGGGCCCCCTTCACGAGGGTCAGTGAGGCGACGGAGGTTTCCCCGAGGGTCTGGACCGCGACGTGGATCCGGTGGTCGCCCCGTTTGGGGATGGTCGTCGCCAGGCCGGCGGTTGCCCCGACGCCCACGGCGCTGTCGCCGGGTGCGCCGTACCGGCAGCAGCGCTCCCAGGCGGCCATCGCCAGACGACGCGCGGCCCGGGCCGAACCATACGACTCCTGCTCTTCGCCGAGGAGCGCATCAATGGCCTTGCGGGCGGAGGGGGCGATCGCCTCAAGGACGACCGCGCTGGCACCGGGGAGCGTGACGAGGGCCGGGATCGCCGCCGACCCCCCACCGGCGGTGATCATCACCACCCGCCGGCCCCGGGCCTGGAGCGCGGCGAGGAAGGGAGGGGCGTCGCAGGGAGGGGGGCTGGAGGGTGCCATGGGCTGGAGAGGGACCGGCCGTGCCCCTTGCGGGGTTGGGAACGGAGTTGAACGGGGGGAGACAAGCAGGGTTTGCCGGGCGGGGAGGGCGCTTTTCCCGCCGCAGACTCCGCCCCTTCACCTGCTCCGAATGCCTTCCGTGGCAGCACTCCAGCCCGACGGGGTGGGCTGTCGATGGTGTTTTGCGAGGGGGAACCGCAGCATGACGATACTACCGCAGGGGCGATGCTTGGCCGTGACGACCGCCGCTTGGGTGGCGGCATGGGCTTTGATGGCCAGCCCGACAGGCGCCCAGTCGCCGGAGCCTTCCGGAGAGGGAGGCGCCGCGAAGCCCCGGGCCACCGACGGCTGGAGGCAGAAGGCCCGCCAGGACGCGCCGGCCGCCGCCGGGGCGCAGTCGGCAGCCGATGCAGCGGCCACGAAGCGGGCCCCCAACCCTGCCTTGCCCAAGGCCGACGGGGCGAAGGAGGCCGCGTCCTCGCCAGCGACAAAGCGGGCTGATCCCGCAACGAAGTCGGGCGACACGGCCCAGCGGCGCGCGGTCACGGCCGGATCGGGGGATCGCTCGCTGGCCGCAGAGAAGGCCGCGATCGACAGCGTGACGACGAAGACCTCGATCGACGAGATTCTCGCCCGCACCCTTCCGCCGCGGAGCGATCGACCCGGCGACTGGTTGGCCGGTGCCGAACCACTTCACGCTTGCGGAGAGCCCCGCTGGATCGAGCTTTGCATCCCGCTCCCACCCTGTCATCCGAGCCATCCTCTTCATCCCTACGACCTCGTCGGCGTCGCCGGCGATCCGACCTGTGGGCCGATCTACCGGGGCCCCTGCTGCCCGCGGACCGGCACGCACGATGCTGGCCCGCTGCCGCGGCTCCACCGGGTCAACGATCGGTTGTTCGACGCCTTCTACCGGGCGAAGTGATCGGGCCGGCCTCCGAGTCGTCGCTCTCCTCCTCCGTCGGCAGGCTTGTTCTGCCGTCTCCGGGGGGCCACACTGCGTCTTTTCGGGGCGCTGGTCTGTGGGCTGGCCGCCGCCTCCCGGTTCGACATGAGGAGGGACGTGATGCGGGCCGCGATCATCGGCATCGGTGCGATCGCGCGGATGCATGCCCGGGCGCTGGCAGACATCGACGGCATCGAGCTCGTCGCCGGGTGCTGTCGGACCGAGGCGAAGGGGAGCGCGTTCGCGGAGGAGTTCGGCTGCCGGTGGTACGCCGATGCCGCCACGATGCTGCGCCGCGAGAAGCCTGACTTCGTCACGATCGCCACCCCTTCCGGTGCCCATCTGGAGGGCTTGAAGGCCGCCGCCCGGCGCGGGGTCCATGTGATCTGCGAGAAGCCGCTCGAAATCACGCTCCGGCGGATCGACGCCATGCGGGCGATCGCCGCCAAGGCGGGGATCACGCTGGGCGCGATCTTCCCGCAGCGATTCAACCCGGTTGTCCAGACCGTCCGCGCGGCGGCGGCGGCCGGTCGCTTCGGCCGCCTGGCGCTCGTCGCCGCGTACGTGCCGTGGTGGCGGGATGATGCCTATTACGGCGTCGGGCGCTGGCAGGGAACCGCCGCGCTCGATGGCGGCGGCGCGCTGATGAACCAATCGATCCACGGCGTCGACGCCCTCCAGTGGATCGCCGGGGCGACGATCCCGGGGCTCGCCCCCGGTGAGAACCCGGTGGAGAGCGTCGTGGCGCTGACGGCCATCCGGGCGCACGACCCCGCCCGGCTCGAAGTCGAGGACAGCTGCGTGGCGATGCTCCGTTTCCGTGACGGCGCGCTCGGGCAGATCCTCGCCACCACGGCGATGTTCCCCGGCCAGCTGCGTCGGATCCTCGTCGGCGGCCGCGACGGCACCGCCGAGATCCTCGAGGAGCAGCTAACGGATTGGCGATTTCGCGTGCCCTCGCCTGACGACGCGGCGACCCGCTCCCGGTTCGGGGCGGGGAGTAGCACCAGCGGCGGAGCCGCCGATCCGATGGCGATCAACTACGCCTGCCACACCCGCAACTTCGAGGCCTTCGTGACCGCCCTCCGCGCCGGGCGCCGGCCCGATCTCGATGCCCTCGAAGGGCGGAAGGCCGTGGCGATTGTCGCCGCCTGTTACAAGTCGGCCCGCACCGGACGGCCGGTGAAGATCGAGGATCCCTCCTAACTCCGGAGCCGCGATGCGCTACGCCATCTGTAACGAGACGTTTGTCGACTGGCCGCTGGAGCGGGCTTGTGCCGAAGCAGCCGCCGCGGGCTACAGCGGCCTCGAGGTCGCGCCGTTCACCCTCGCGAGCCTCGTCACCGAGCTTTCGGCGCGGCAACGGGCGACGATCCGACACACGATCCGCGCCGCAGGACTGGAGTGCCTCGGACTCCATTGGCTCCTGGCTAAGACGGAGGGCTTCCATGCGACGCACGCCGACGCCTCGGTGCGTCGGGCCACGACGGCCTACCTCGGCGAGCTGGCGCGCCTCTGCCGCGACATCGACGGCCGCGTCCTCGTCTTCGGCTCACCGCAGCAGCGCAGCCTCCTTCCCGGCACGACGCCGCAGGAAGCCATCGACCGGCTCCGGGGGGTGTTCACGGACCTCGTACCGGTGCTCGAGGAAACCGGCACGGTGGTGACCCTCGAGCCGCTCGCACCGAGCGAGACCGACGTTCTGAACACCGCCGCCGAGACCTGCCGGCTGATTGAGCGGATCGGCTCACCGCACGTTCGACTGCATCTCGACGTCAAAGCGATGTCGAGCGAAGTCGAGCCTATTCCCGCGATCATCCGGGCTTCGGCCCGCCACCTCGAGCACTTCCATGCCAACGACGCCAACCTGCGGGGGCCCGGCTTTGGCGCGGTCGACTTCGGTCCGATCTTCGCGGCCCTCCGCGGCGTCAGCTATCCCGGATGGGTGAGCGTCGAGGTCTTCGATTATGCTCCTGGTCCCGAGCGCGCCGCCTGGGAGAGCATCGCCTACATGCGGGGGGTCGCGGCCGGGCTCGGGGCGGCGTAGGCCATCTGCTCGCCGCCGGGCCCGATTCCATCGTTCCTCCGCCCCTCCTCCCCGGGATCAACCTCCATGGCAGATCTGCCCCACTTTGAGTCGAAGGGGAACACGATTCCCAATGACGGGCTGCCCTGGTGGACCGGGATGACCCGCTATCACTGGTTTGTCCTCGTGGTGGCGGCGCTGGGGTGGCTGTTTGACTGCCTCGATCAGCAGCTCTTCATTCTGGCGCGTCCGGCGGCCATGAGCGATCTGCTCAGCCACATCCAGGATGCGAAACTCCTGGCCAGCGAGGCGCAGAAGTGCGGCGATATCGCCACGTCCGTGTTCATCGCCGGATGGGCGACGGGTGGACTGATCTTCGGGATGCTGGGAGATCGGATCGGGCGGGCGAGGACCATGATGATCACGATCCTGATGTATTCCCTGTTCACCGGGTTGAGCGCGATGTCGGTCAGCATCTATGACTTCGCGTTCTACCGCTTTCTGACCGGGCTGGGAGTTGGGGGCGAGTTCGCCGTCGGTGTGTCTCTCGTCGCCGAGGTGATGCCTTCCAGGGCACGACCCTATGCATTGTCGCTGCTGCAGGCGCTCTCGGCGTTCGGCAACATCAGTGCGGCACTCATCAACCTGGGACTGGGGATGGCAGAAGGGGAAGGGTTCGTCAGCAGTCCCTGGCGGATCATGTTCTGTATCGGTGCACTGCCGGCCCTCCTCACGATCGTGATTCGGCGCAACCTGAAGGAGCCTGATGCGTGGCAAAAGAGTCGGGCGGAAGGCAAGGTCGTGTCAACGACTCAGGCCTATCGCGAGCTCTTCGGTCATCCGGTATGGCGAAAACATGCCCTGCTAGGTCTCGTCCTGGCATGTTCTGGCGTGATCGGGTTGTGGGCGGTCGGCTTCTATGTGCCCGACCTGACGCGCCAGGTTCAGACGAAGCCGGTGACGGCCGCCGTGTACGCAGCCGAGATCGCTGCGGCTGAAGATTCCGGTAACACGGCTCGCGCGACGGCGCTGCGGCAGGTGCAGGAGGCCGTCAGTGCCAACGCCGTGGAAGGGCTCGGCAGCGAGCTCCTGGAGGTGAAGAGGTCGGTGGATCCAAAGATCAAAGGGCGATTGACCTATTACCAGAGTTTCAGCTCGATCGCGATCAATGTCGGTGCGTTCTTCGGAATGTTTGGATTCGGGGTACTGTCGCAGCGGATCGGCCGCAAGAAGACATTCGCGATCGCCTTGCTGGCGGCTTTTGTCTCCACGGTAACCGTGTTCTGGACGCTGAGGGATCTGTGGCAGATCTTCGTACTCGTGCCGATCATGGGGTTCTGTCAGCTCAGTCTTTTCGGTGGCTACGCGGTCTATTTCCCCGAGTTGTTCCCGACTCGGCTGCGATCAACGGGAGTGAGTTTCTGCTACAACGTCGGTCGGTTCGTAGCTGCTCTTGGCCCGCTTGTCAAGTTGTGGCTCAACCAGGTCTTCAGGGAAACGCCCGAACCGTTGCGGTACGCCGGCGTGACGATGTGTCTGGTGTTTCTGGTGGGGCTGTTCGTGCTACCGTTCCTCCCGGAAACCAAAGGCAAGCCACTGCCGGAGTGATCGCTGGTCGGGGTGGGTTTCGCGCTGAACCAGCGGGGCCGGAGGGCGTGGGCCATTCACCCCCCGCGGAGGGGCCCCCGTCGGGAGTCGGTTGGCTGTCGCGGGCGGCCTGGTCTGCTAGATTGGTTCCGGGCCGCGCCGCGGTCCACAGTCCCCCCGATTCCCCGAAGTGGAGAAGCAGAAAGATGCGTTGGGAAGGTCGTCGGCAGAGTGAGAACGTCGAGGATCGGCGCGGTATTGGTGCCCCGGCGATGGTCGGCGGGGGCCTGTTCGCGCTCCTCCTCATGATCGGCCTAATGTTCCTCGGGGTCGATCCCCAGCAGGCGATGGGCATTTCACGTGGCCTCGCCCCGGCGCCGCAGCCGCGGGCCGAGGCGCAGAAGCAACCGGCTGACGATGCCGGAGGCCGCTTCATCAAGACGATCCTCGCCGAGAACGAGGATGTGTGGACAGGGCTCTTCCCGCCGAGCTTCGAGAAGCGCTACGTTCCCGCTAAACTCGTCATGTTTACCGGTCAGGTGCAAAGCGCCTGCGGGATGGCGAGCGCCTCAGCCGGGCCCTTCTACTGCCCGATGGACAAAAAGGTCTACATCGACCTGGCGTTCTATGACGAACTGAAGCAGCGGTTCGGCGCTCCGGGCGAGTTTGCCCAGGCCTACGTCATCGCCCACGAGATCGGCCACCACATCCAAAACCAACTCGGCATCAGCACCAATGTGCAGGCGATGCGGTCGCGGCTGTCGGAACGCGACTACAACAAGCTCTCGGTGCGGATGGAGCTCCAGGCCGACTTCCTCGCCGGTGTCTGGGCCCATCACGAGGCCCGCTATGCGGGGATCCTCGACGAGCAGGACATCCTCGACGCCGTCAATGCCGCGGCCGCCATCGGCGACGATAAGATTCAGAAGCAGGCTCAAGGGTATGTCGTTCCCGACGCCTTCACTCACGGCACGAGCCAACAGCGGCAGCGCTGGTTTCTCTATGGCCTGAAGACCGGCGATCCGAAGCTCATGGACCGGGCCTTCGAAACCGATGAGCCATGATCTGATTTTCACAGGCTCCACGCCCCGGGAACGGGCGCCCGAAGTGGCCTGTTCGTCGCCCGTTACGCAACGCCGCGGAAACAATCGGTCGTTCCATGAACATCCTCCTGACTGGCGCTACGGGCTACGTGGGGAGCTGTCTCCTCGGAGCCCTCCTCGAGCGTGGGCATGAGGTTCGCTGCCTCGTCCGCAAGGCTGAGAAACTCGAGGCCATCCTCGACCGGATCGATGCCGATGGGCCCTCCACGCCGGGCGCCCCTCAGGTGGCGTCGCTCCGGTCGCGAATCAGCGTCGTCGTCGGGGATGCTTCCGACCCGGCCGCGCTGGTCGAGGCCTGCGGCGGGGTCGAGGTCGCCTACTGGCTGGTCCATTCGATGGACCAGGGGGTCGATTTCGAACGCGCCGATCGACTCGCCGCGGAGCGTTTTGCCGAGGCGGCGCGGGGGGCCGGGGTGTCGCGGATCGTCTACCTCGGCGGCCTGGGGGCCGAGGACGACCGGCTCTCGGCCCATCTCCGCAGCCGGCACGAAGTCGGGGCGATTTTGCGCGGGACGGGAGTCGAAGTGGTCGAGCTGCGGGCCTCGATCGTGATCGGGGCGGGGAGCTTCTCCTTCGACCTCGTGCGGACGCTCGTCGAGCGGTTGCCGGTGATGATCTGCCCGGCGTGGCTCGCGACCCCCACCCAGCCGATCGCCGTCGATGACGTCGTCGCCTATCTCGTGGCTGCGGCCGACCTCCGCACCGGGCCGGTGGGGAAGGGGTCGAGGATCTACGGCATCGGTGGACCCGACCGAGTGTCGTACGGCGACATCATGCGGGAGTATGCCCGGCAGCGCGGACTCCGCCGTCTGCTGATTCCGGTGCCGGTGCTCACACCCCGGCTTTCGAGCCTCTGGTTGGCGCTCGTCACGCCGCGGTATTCGAAGGTCGGTCGGAAGCTGATCGACGGGTTGAAAAACCCGACCGTCGTCACCGATCGGACCGCCCTCGACGATTTTTCGATCCGGCCGAGGTCGCTGGCGGTGGCGGTGCACGACGCGATGGCCCGGGAGGACGCCGTTTTCGAGGGGCGGCGGTGGGCCGACATCGCCGATGCCGAGGAACTGCCACGCCGGTATGGCGGGCACTTCGATGGGCCACGGCTCGTCGATCATCGCCATGCCACCGTCGATGTCGCGCCCGAGCGGGCTTTCGCCGCCATCGAGCGGATCGGCGGCCCGCACGGCTGGTACGGGCACGAGTGGCTCTGGCAGCTGCGGGGCTGGATCGATCGGATCCTGGGGGGCCCGGGGATGGGACGGGGGCGCCGCGATCCCGACCGCCTCGTCGCCGGGGATGTCCTCGACTGCTGGCGGGTGGAGGCGTGCGATCCACCGCGACGGATCCGGTTCGTGGCGGAGATGCTGCTCCCCGGCCGCGGCTGGCTGGAATATGAGGTGGTCCGCCGGGATCCGGGCCCCACCGACGGGGGCATGGTGACGATTCACCAGACGGCCGTCTTCGACCCGCGGGGCCTCGGGGGCCTGGCCTACTGGTATGCCATCTGGCCGCTCCACGAGCTCATCTTCGGCGGCATGCTGGCCGGTATTGTGGCCCGGGCCAGGTCGCCACGGGGAGGGCCGATCGACGAGCCATAGGGGAGCCCCGGGCCGCGTCCCCGGCCAATCTTCCCAGCCGTCGCAGTCGCGCTGGGGAGATCGTCTGAAGTCCCCTGATGTGGGGGAATTCCCCCGTTAGAGCGGCTGGACTTTAGCACGTTTAGGACCGATCATTTCATCGACGTTAGGCGACGGATAAGCGTCATCCGTCGCTCCAGACAGACGTCCATGTCCAAGCCGAACGAGCGCGCTAGACGAGGAGCCGGGCAGCCCCCGGCCTGAGATCCGTTCCATGCCGCTCATCGCTTCCGCCGCTTCGGCCTTCCGCATCTGGCTTCGGTCGGTCGCGCCGACGCGCGAGGCGATCGTCACGGCGGGCTGCCTCGCCATCGTCTTCGGGCTGACGTACCTGGCAGCGTACTTCACCCGCAGTGAGCTTCTCCTCCAGGGGAGCGACGCGGCGACGATCGTCCGCACGATCGGCTGGGTCGTGCTGTTGAAGCTGTTCGTCTTCTACACCCGCGGCATCTGCCACCGGTCGCTCCGCACGATCCGCTTCGCGGATTTGAGCATCCTTGTCCGGGCCACGACCACCTGCCTGCTGGTTCTCGTGGCGGCCAATTACTACTTCACCACGCTGCGGCTGGGCTGGATCCAGATTCCCCGGACCGTCCTCCTCCTCGATTGGGCCTTCACCCTCCTCGCCGTCGGTGGCCTCCAGGCGGCGGCGCGGAGCATCTACGAAGAGTTGATGCCCGCCGAGCCGGTCGGCCATCAGCGCAATGCCCTCGTCATCGATGGCTCACCGCAGGGGTTGGCGATCGCCGCCCAGTTGATGTCGGCGGAGCGCGGGGGGTATTTCGTGTCGGGTCTGCTCGATGACGATCCCACCCGACATGGCTCCCGAACGGCCGTCGCCCCCGTGATCGGTGGCATCGACCATGTCGCCGCCTGCGCCCAGCGGTTGCGTGTGACCGATGTCATCGTCCGCTCCGGGAGCGTGTTCGGCCGCCGGCTGCGACGGATCTGCGAGGCCTGCACCGAGATCGGCGTCCGCGTGGTGATCGCCGAGCCGTGCGGCGAAGATGCCGACGTCCGCGTGCGCGGCGTGGAACTGCGCGACCTCGTCACCCGCCCCGATCCGACGGCGTCCGCCCACGGCCCTCGGCTCGCCTCCTGGGTGCATGACAAGACGGTCATGGTCACCGGCGCCGGTGGAGCGATCGGTGCCGAGATCTGCCGGCTCCTCGTGACGCTCCGTCCAGCTCGGATCCTGCTGGTCGACCGATCGGAATGCAGCCTTTTCGAGATCCATAGGGAGTTGCAGGAGCGGGCCGCCGCGTTCGGGGAGGGGGAGATCGGCCTCGTTCTCGGCCTCGTCGACATCCAGGACACGGAGCGGCTGGAGGATGTTTTCCAGAGCCACCGGCCGGCGATCGTGATCCACGCCGCCGGCTACAAGCACGTGCCGATGCTCCAGGGGCACCCCGTGGAGGCGATCGAGAACAACATCCTCGCCACGGCGGCACTCGCCGACCTCGCCGAGGGCCACGGCGTGGAGACGTTTGTCGCCCTCTCGACCGACAAGGCCGTCAACCCGACGGGCGTGATGGGGGCCTCGAAGCTCGTCGCAGAGCGGTTCCTCCAGTCGCTCGGCGAGGGCTCAACGACGAAGTTCGTGGTCGTACGATTCGGGAACGTCATCGGCTCCAGCGGGACGGCCGTGCCGATCTTCACCCGCCAACTTGTCCGCCGCCAGCCGATCACCGTTACCCATCCCGACGTGGCACGGCGATTCCTCACGGCGTCCGATGCCGCCCGTCTCTCACTGGCGGCCGGGGCGTTGGCCGGGGGGAGCGGGACGTTCATCCTCGACATGTGCGAGCCGGTCAAGATCGTCGAGCTCGTCAAGTGCCTGGCGTTCGTGATGCGCGTGCCGAGGGAGGAGGTCGAGATCCGCTTCGGTGGCCTCCGCGACGGGGAGAAGCTCGCCGAGGAGCTGTTTTTCGACGACGAGATCAGGCATTCCGTCGGTTGTGGTCTTGTGTTCCAAGTCTCCCGTCCCATCCGCCCTCTGGCCGAGGTTCGTCAGTGGCTCGGCGATCTCAAGGCCGCGATCCTCGCCGATGGCCCCGATGCCGCCCGCGGGGTGCTGATGGAGATCGCGGCGCTGGAATGCATGGCGTCTTCGGTAGGGACTGCGCCGCTGGGTGAGGATCACGATCCGCGGGAGTCGCGGTCGTGAACCCAACCCCGGCGCTGGAACGAATGTTCCCCACGCTCGACTCGCTCGAGTCGATCCTCTGGCCTGGCTTGGCCCTCGTGGTGTTTGTCGTCACGGCCGTGCTCGTCGATGTGATGATTCTCCTCGCGACGCGGTTGCGTCTGGTCGACGTGCCGAGTGGTCGCAGCGCTCACTCCCTTCCCACCGCCCGGGGCGGGGGGATATCCCTGGTGTTGACCTGTTGCTTGGCCTCGACGGCGGTCTGCTTCCGCTGGCCGTTCTATGCCTTCCCGGTGGCGCTGGGTGTCGTCCTCCCCAGTTTGATCATCGCCATCGTCGGTTTCTGGGATGACATCCGTCCGCTCCGGGCCCTCCTCCGGCTCGTCGTGCAGATCGGTGTGGCGGCGGGGATCGTGGCCGTGCTCGGCCCGGTCCGCGGGCTGCACCTGCCGGGGATGCCGTTTCTCGATTTCGGCTGGCTGGCCTGGCCGTTGAGCGTCGCGTGGATCGTGGGGTTCATCAACGCCTTCAACTTCATGGATGGGTCGGATGGCATGGCGGCGCTGGCGGCAGTGGCTGTGGCGATCGGGTTCGTCGGTATCGCTTTCTGGGACGGCGACTTTCCGGTCGTCCTGCTGTCGTCCTTCGTCGGCGCTGCCGCCGCCGGATTCCTCGTCTTCAATTGGGCCCCGGCCCGGGTGTTCATGGGGGACGTCGGGAGTGCGTTCCTGGGGACCTTCTTTGCCGCCTTGACCCTCTTTGACGTGATCGGATCGACGGAACTGCTCTTCATGCCGCTGGCGATGGCGGCCTGGCCCTACATCTACGACCCGTTCCTGACGGTGATCCGGCGGGTCTGGGGCGGTCACAATCCGCTCGTGCCACACCGTGAGTTCCTCTTCCACCGCTTGGTTCGTTCGGGGATCAGCCATGCCGCCGTCGCGGTGCTCTATGCCCTGCTGGCCGCGGCGGGGGCGATCGCTGGCTGGATGATGCTCGAGCCATCCGTGTCGACCGACGTTCGGCGTTGTCTGCCGTTGACCGTCGTCTTCCTGGCGGCGGTGCTGACGGCTTGGACCGAGTGGCGGTTCCGTCGCTTCTGCCCCGCGGCACCGGCGGCGAAGGTCGCCCCGACCACAACGGTCGGTGGGTCGGCGGCCTGATCGATCCGGCGGCTGATCCTCACAGGCTGTCGGCGGGCCTCTGCGGGCAGCAGCGGCACGCCTCCTCGGACTCCAGTTGG
>SIAG01000008.1 GCA_009691925.1 Planctomycetaceae bacterium | reverse complement strand
ATAGACGAACGAAAACCCTGCTCGCTCGTTCGGCCAGAGGCGCCGCGGTGGCCTTCGGAACATCGATTGGCTGGAAATCCACAGGATCAACGGACAACTGGGAAATCCGCCTCCCCCGGGAAGGCCTCCTGCCGGATGCGCTGATAGTCGGCGGCGAGTCCGAGCTCGACAACGGAACGCTCGAGGCGTGAAACGTCGATCGCATCACGATTCTCACGGAGGACCATCGCTGCGTCGGCCAGATCGATGATCCGCCCGGCCAACAGTTTGATGACGATCAGATCGTCCGGCTGCACCACTCTGACCGGAAGCATACCGCCGGGCAGGCGGCGATCGACGGCCCGCGCCACTGCCTCGCGATGGAAATCACTGTCGGCCAGCAAAACGTCAAACTGGAAGGGCATCAGAGCCCCATCCGGCTGGAAGAGAAACTGGATGATGCCCTGTCCGTCGATCCAACGTAGCGGCGGCTGGTGCCGTGGGTGAAATCCGGCCGCGGTGAGCGACTGCACCAATGCATCGATTCGAACGCGATCGATCGCGATGAGGACGTCGGCATCTCGCGTGTAGCGGGCATGGTTCCAGGCGGAGAGTGCCAGCCCTCCGATGACGGCACGCTCCACGCCGCAGGTGCCAAGCGCCTGCCAGCCAGCCTGGAGCGTCGCCAACACTCCCTCACTGGCCATCGGAGGGTCTCGGCGATCGGCCCTTCAACATCCGGATCTTGGCCGCAGTCCCCTCGACATCGCGACGATCGAGCCAGTTCAGGAATGCCTGCTGTGCCGCAGCATCAGAGCCACACCGCTCCCGAAATCCTGCCAGGAGGAACTCGTCTCCTTCGTCGACCATCCGCGCCCACAACCGCATCCGATCCTCGGACGACAACCCCGAGATGCTCGGCGGGGCGAGTTCCGGCGGCGGAATCAGTTGGCTCGATCGCATGGTCTTCATAATACCCAAGAAACAGTTTCCGCTTCACTCCTCACCTAGCAGGCTGTGGATAAAGTGCCGGCCCGACCGCAGGAGGCGGTCGCGAGTGCGCAGCACTCGAGAAAACCGGAGGTTTTGCAAGTGGACTGGCTCCGCCGGCTGCCCCGCAGCCGGTTCGGTCATGGATGACTTTTTCCACGGGCAGTTAGGTCGATCCGCTGAGAATGGAGAGAACGAAAGACGACCACCGCGCGGACGCCCCCCCAGACTGTTCACTTCGCCCGATGGAGGAAGGCGACGAGATCGGCGAGGTCCTGCGCCGAGAGAAGTTTGTCGTACCCCTGCGGCATGATCGACGTCCGCCCCGGCTCGATCGATTCGACGATCTCGCGCGGCACCCGCTCGACAACGGTGGCGCTGGTCTGCACGGCGAGTGCCCCGCCGGCCTCCTCGCGGACCACCCCCTGGAACGACCGGCCGTCGTCGGTGACGACGATCGACGGCTCATAGCTACGGACAAAGCTCGCGCTCGGCCGGACGATCGCCTCGAGGAGATCTCGCGGCGTGCGGATGGCGCCGATGTGGGAGAGATCGGGGCCGATATGGCCACCGACATAGGCCATCGCATGACAGGAGGTGCATGAGCCAGTCTTCCCGGCGAAAACGGCGTGGCCGCGGACGGGATCCCCTTCCGGCAAGCTCGCGAGGAGCTTCTCAAAGGCCGCGCGTTCGGAGGCAACAAGAGCGTCGGTTTTGGCAAGCAATTCGGCACCGAGCGCGGCCGATTCCTCGGGGAGGCCCTGCACCGCCGCCTCGAGGAGATCCCGGCGCACAAAGCCGGATGCCTCACTTTGGCCGAGCCCCTCGACCGCCCTGACAAGCGGCTCTCCCCCTTCCTTCACGAGCCCCGGAAGGAGGAGCGTCGCTTCCTGGGCGCCGAGCTTCGCGAACGCGTCGCCGACACGGAGCCGAGCCCGCTCCGGCAGCGTGGCCGATGAGAGGATCGTGGCGGCGGCATTTCGGTCGACGGGTGAATCGCCGAGCGTGGCGATCAGAAGCAAGCGTCCGACAACGACGTCGGGCAGCTCCCCCGTAGCCTCCCCGAGGAGACCGAGAGCCTGGAGGATCGCCCGCGGCGCAAGTGTCCCTGCCGCCTCGATCTCGAGTGCCAAGGGGCGAAAAACGGCCCGCTCCTCTTTCGAAAGCGGCAGGCCGGCGAGGACGGCGATAGCCTCCCCCGACTCGGCGGCAGCAGCAGAATCGCGCTCGGAGGGGCGCGCCGCCAAATCGGCGAGGACCCCGACCCACGACGGCGGCGTGGCCGTCGGATGGGCCGCACGCATCGCCTCGAGGGCCGCGGCACGGATCGCCTCGTCGTCGTCATCGATCGCGGCGGCGACGGCGGCGGCGACGGCCGGATTGGCGGCTAGCGGCGCGAGGATCGCCGCGATTGCCACCCGGTCTGTGGCGACCGCCGTCGTCATCTGCCGGAGGAGCGCGGGGACCTGGTCGGCGAAGGCCGCGGACCAGTCGGGATGACGGCCCGCGACCCACCAGGCTGCCTCACGGAGGCGCGTGTCATCGTCAGCGCAGAGCGGAATGACGTCCGCTTGCGACAGCGCCGGCTCTGGCCGCCGGTCGGCCATCTGGTCGAGAGCTATTAGCGCCGTGCGCTTCGCCGCTGGGGTGCCCGCCGCGAGCGCCGTGCGGAGTGAAGCGGGCGCGGCCGTCTCGATCAGCGCGTAGGTGATCGAGTGGTCGAGGGCTCGATCGTCGGCCCGGTCCGCCCGCCCGGCCGCGGCCAGGAGCGGAGCGCATGCCTCCGAGAGACCGAGACGGCCGAGGGCCTCGGCGGCGGCGCGGGCCACTGGCGCCGCGTCGTGGACGACAAGTTTTCCCAGCGGCTCAAGCGCCGCGGCGTCGCGGTGGAGGCCCACGACATGGCAGGCCGTCTGGCGGACGCCGGCGTCGGTATCGACAAGGCCGGCACAAGCGGCCCTGCGGGCTTCATCGCTGTCGATCCGGGTGAGTGTCCAGAGAGTCTGCTGACGGACGGCGGGGGCAGTCGATGCCGCGAACACGTCACGGACCGCAGGCACCGCGGCGGCACCTATCTGTGCGAGGGCATCGGTGGCCCGGGCGACGACGGCGGGGCGCAGGTCGGCCAGCAGCGCAGCGAGGCGCGCAGGGGGCATCCCCTGCCAATCGAGACTTTTACCGCGCGGATCGGCAATCGGCGTCGTCCCCTCGCGCCGAACCCGATAGATCGCGCCGAGGACCGCCGGCTTCTCGAGCTGTGAGGTCGGACAGCAGAGCTTGTACCACCCGCCGGTATCGACGACGAGGAGCGAGCCGTCGGCGTCTTCAATCACATCCGTGGGGTGAAAATCGACCCAGTCGGCCTGGAGGAAGGGATTCGTCTCGGGGGTGAACGTGGCGCCGGCCGGGGCGAGCTCGGTGCGAAACACCGTCCGCAGGTTAAAGGACGTCGTGAACAGGTTGCCGGTCAGCGCCTCCCCGTGGCCGACGCCGGAATGGCGGTGGAGGCCGCAGGGAGCAGCGGGGCCGAGATGGGCAAGCGCCGGCAGCAGTGGGCCGGTGCGGGCATGGCCATCGAGGACGCCATGGTCTTTTCCGTAGACGCCGCCGTAGAGGGCATGAATCAGCCCGTCGCGCTCACCGCCGCCGGGATGGACCAGAAACGTGCACGACATGATCCGCTCCCCTTCCGGCGTGAAGACGACGTCAACGGGGTTGTCCATGCCGCCGGTCAGCACCGGCTCGAGCTCGCTCGTATCGTCGCGGGCGCGGAAGATGTGGCTGGCGCGGGTCGTCCAGCCGGGGCGGCCAGGGAGGTCATAGCTTTGCTCGGCAAAGGCCCCCTTGCACCAATAGATCCGGCCATCGCGGCCGAGGTAGGGACCGTGGAGATCATTGGCACAGCCGGTGAGGGTCTGGGCGTCAAACCACACCTCGCGCGATTCGGCGACGCCATCGTCATCGGCATCGGTGAACTTCCAGATCTCCGGCGGCGCGGTGACATACAGCGAGCCGCGGTACCACAGCGACCCTTCCGGCATCATCAACCCCTCGGCGTAGACCGTGCGGTGGTCGAACCTGCCGTCGCCGTCGCTGTCTACTAGACGGTAGACCATGTGGGTGGGATTCTTCACCTGTTCGGCGACGGGGATGTTTGTGCCGCTGGATTCGGTGACGTAGAGCCGGCCACGCTCGTCGAAATCGATCGTGACGGGACGTTCGACGAGCGGCGCCGCCGCGGCGACTTCGATGGTGTAGCCATCGGGGAGGGTGACCACGCCGGAGTCGACGTGGAACTCAGCAGCCTGGCCGGAGGCGACGGCCATCAGCACCGTGGTGACGACAAACAGACTCCTGCAAAGCGGCGTCATGCGAGAGAGTCTCCGGGGTGGCCACAGCGAACTCGCGGTCAGGGGTTTGCCGGCACATCGAAATCGCCGGTCCGGTCGCGCCACACGCAGTGGATGTGGTTGGCGGGATTCCCCTCGGCGTCGGGCTGGACGTTGCAAAACTCGATCACGAACGACGGGCCTTCGACAAGGTAATAGTGACCAATGCCCGGCTCGGTGGCGCCGGCCCAGGCGAAGTGGATCGCGTTCCAGCCGCCGTCGGCCTTCTCGATCAGCATCAGCCGTTCCTTGGCAACCTCGTCGGCCATCGCGCTGGAGTACGTCTCGATGATCCGCCGCAGGAGGGCCTGCTGCTCGGGCTTGAGCTCCGCGGCGGGGATCCCCTTGGCCGCTTCCTTCGGCGACTGTGTCTCGCCGGCGGCACGGATGTCCTTGGGCGATTCAGGGGCGATGATCCCCTTCGCTTTTTGCGTGGCATCGAGGGAGCGGACGAGATCGAAGCCGAGCTGCTCCTCCATGCCAAGGACGCGGAAGCCGGGCTCGGGGAGGCCGGCGAAGCGAGCCCGGACCTCAGCCGGATTGGCGCCGAAGAACTGCGGCGTGCTATCGACGACCTGGCCATCGCGGACGACGAAGTTGAGCGAGAGGTGGTGCCCTTCGACGGACAGGCCCCAAGTTCCCTTCTCGGCCGGGGTGCCGAAGATCGTGAAGAAGTAGCGATCGGCATCGCGGATGTTCTTGGCTTTGGAGCCTTCCTGGAGGCGGAGCATCTCGTCGAGCTGCATGATCGACCGCGACTTGTCGTAGCCGGCCTGGGAGACGGCGGCGCGAAGGAGATCCAGCGCCCCCTGCTGCTGCGACGGCACCATCTCGCGGAGTGGAAGCCCCTTTCGCTCGAACTTGGGAATGAAGTGCCAGCCCACCCGGCCGGCATCCTCCCAGGGCTTGAGGACGCGGGCCTTCTGTTCGGGGGCGAGGGTGGCGAGCCAGGTGTTGGCCGCCTGCACCATGGCCCCACCGGCAGGGACACCCGCGCGGGCGGGAGTCGACGACAGGCCAGCGGCGACGATCGCCATGAAAACCGGGAGAACCAGGAGCGGGGCAGCAAGGCTGCGGAGGGGGCGGAAAGTCATCGACGGCTCCGGGGCGGGATCGTGGAACGGCGTGGGGAAAGCCGGGCGCGGCTGTCGGCTCAAACGGGCCCCCCGCCCCGAACCATGAAAATACCCGCCCGCGGCGGCCACCGACACCCCCGCGCGCCTGAGAATCAGGTCAGGGGCCGACCTCGCGGTCCTTCTCGCCATCCAAATCGGAGAGGAGGGGTCGAATCGACTTCAGGATGGCCGACGCCTTCTCGATCGCCCGAGCGGCACTGGCAGGGGATGCTTCGGCAACACCGCCGTAATCAGCCGTTTCCCGGAGATCGAGGAGAAAATCGTAGTCCCGGCCCGATTCGGCAGGGAGGAACCCAGCGGACGAACTCCTTCATGCAGCCACGCCCGTCCGACGAATCTCGCGCACGAGCGGGGAATCACCCTGTTCGTATTCCCGGCGACCAAGCAGTTTCACACTCACACGACGTCCGACACGGAGCGCCACCGGGTAGACCGCGGCAAGACTGCGTTCAAGTTCGACGCCGTAGTCATCCATCGGTTCACAGAGCACCACGAGCAGGTCAATGTCGCTCTCCGCCCGAGCGTCGCCTCGCGCTTCGGATCCGAAGAGCACCACGACATCGAGCCTGTCGCCATAGGTGGCAGCCAATCGCTGCTTCAAGTCGTTGAGTAACGCTTTGGCTGACAAGACGCTTTGCATGACGCATTCCTCTGGAGCCGAGGTACATCCTACCACCACCCCGACCCCTCGCCCTTGGTCTGCCCCGCCCGAACGTCACTCGTGCCGGTTCGGGTCGCGGTCGTGGTGGGCCTGGTCAACGTGGACATGGACCTCCGGATGGAGGGCGAAATACCGCTCCCACGCTTCGTCGGAGATCCCGGCGCCGTCGAGGTAGAGATTCCAGAGGCCGTCGTAGCGGGCTATTCCCTCGAGCCCCTCGTCGCCGAGCGGCACATCGATGAGGTGGAGCGAGCGAAGGGCAGGGAACTGGAGGAGCGTCATCCCCAGTTCGGCCCCCCCCTTCCCCTCGGGGCAGAGTTGCTGGCTCCCCAGCCGCAGGTTCTTGAGTCGGGGAAGTTCGGCGAGCGCCGCAAGCCCCACGAGCGTGCAGCGGGCCTGGGGGAGATTGATGTCGCGGAGGGTGTGGCAGGCGGCGAGGTGCCCCAAGCCCTCGTCGCCGAGGGGGGATTCCCGGAGCACAAGCCGCTCGAGCCGCGGCAGGCGCGACAGCAGGATGGCCTTCGCATCGTCAGCTACTCCCTCCTGGAGGTCGAGGTGCGAAAGCGCTTCGAGGCCGGCGACCTCCTCCCACTCCTCCGCGGAGAGCTCCCGATCGGCCACCCGGATCCGCGACGACGTCCCAGCACGGACCGCCGCGACCTGCTCGGCAAACGTGGGCTCGGCGGCGGCAAGCGGGGTGGAAAAGAACGATGCGACGGCACCAGCGACGCCCCCTCCGAATACACGCAGTGCGAAGGACCGGCGAGTGGGGTACGAGGAGATGGGAGCGGTCATGGATTCAAGGATTCAAGACAAGCGATGGTGCGGGAAAGCCTATCGACCCCAACAGGAACAAGTGGCATCCCGTGGACAAGGCTGCTCTGCGCGTCGATCGGCTCCCTGGACTGAATCCTCCGTGAAACAGTTCATCGCATTGAGCCGCCGCGACAGCTCGCTCTGGGCGCCGCCAGGACGCAAATGTATGATTTTCGCACGTCTCAATCAAATCTATTGTATCTGAAGTTCGATTCCGTTCCAGGCATTCGCCGGGCACGGGTGTCGTTGCCTCGCTCTTTCCATAGGTTTTTCGATGTTTCTCACGCAGAAAATCCTGGCTTCACGACTCCGCGATGCGCGCGAGGGGGCTGGCGTCACCCAAGAGGCCGTATCCGAGGCGTTAGGCATTCCCCGCACCGCCGTCGTTCAACTGGAGTCCGGGAATCGCTCTGTCAGCACGCTCGAACTGGCGAGATTGGCCCAATTCTACGGCCAGTCGGTGGCGATCTTGCTGGCTGACGCTCCGCAGAGCGACGAGTCCGACGCCCTCGTGGCCCTTTTTCGCGCTGCATCCGTCCACGGTATGAGCGCGCCTTGGCAGAAGGACGCCGAACGCTGTCTGGCAATCTGCCGGGCTGGTGCCCAATTGAGACGATCCCTCGGGCTATCGAGCGGCGCATTGCCCCCCGCCTACGACAGGCCTCCCCCCACTCGAACGATGGAAGCCGTCCGCCAAGGCATCGACGCCGCCAGACAAGAGCGAGGCAGGCTCGGGCTGGGGCATCGGCCTGTTCCCGATATGAGCGACCTCGTCAACAGCATGGGCATCTGGGCCACCGGTGCGGTCCTTCCTGACGGGATGTCGGGAGTGTTTCTCAAGGATCGGGAGGCTGGCCTTGTGATCCTCGTGAACTTCGACCATCCCCGCCCGCGGAAGCGTTTCTCCTACGCGCACGAATACGCGCATGCGATTTTCGACCGGCAGTCTCCAGCAGTCGTGTCGTGGGAAAAAGACGGTGACGCGGTCCTCGAAACCAGGGCAAACGCCTTCGCGGCCGAATTTCTTCTGCCAGAGGAGGGCGTGCGTTTGTTCCTTGCCGCTCTCTCCAAGGGGGGCCCTGCGGTCGCCGAGCACGCCCTCCAGCGCTCCACAACCGACAGTCAAGATGTCGCTCGAGCTCAATTCCGAGTGCCTGCCGGATCGCAGCGAGTGACGTTCGAGGATGCAGCCAGACTCGCATTCCGTTATGGCGTGGCCTTTAAAACTGCCGTCTATCGGATGAAAAATACGGGGATGATCGGCGAGCCAGAGTTCCAATCGCTCCTCTCGCAGGAGTCGCTCGCGGCCCGCTACTCGGCTCTGCTCCACCGCGACGACCAGCCCCCTTCGGGGACCCGTGATCGGGCCCTCGTCCCCGAGGTGATCCATCTCGCGATCGAGGCCTATCGGCGCGAACTGATCTCCGGAGGAAAGCTCCGGGATCTGGGTCGCCTCCTCGACGTTCCCGGCCGGGAGCTCGTCGAGCTCGCCGAGGCTGCTTCGGGATGAGCGGTCCGAGTCGCACGCTCGTGATCGATACGTCGGTATTGATCAACTTCATCGCCGTCGGACGGCTCGACCTGATGGCGGCGTTGCCAGGCACCACGGCGGTCGTTACCGATCACGTGCGGGGCGAAATCTCGGACGACCACCCAGACCAAATTGGCATCTTCGACAGGGCGGTCAGCGCGGCGATGATTTTCCCCGTTCGGGTCGACACCCCCGACGAACTGATCACGTTTGCCGGGCTCGAGTCATCCGGCCTCGGTACCGGCGAACGTTCCGCGATCGCAGCTGCCATTCACCGCGGTTTCGTCGTCGCCATCGACGACCGGCGAGCGACTGCGATTCTTAACCGGATCTTCGGGAATATTCGGGTGCTTCGCACACAAGACATCGTCCGCGAATTGATTGAAGCGGGGGTACTCACCGTCACCGAAGCGGATGCGATGAAGCGACGCTGGCAGGAGTGTCATCGGTTCACCTTGCCCTTCGATTCGTTCGCCGATCCGCCCTGACGACGGGATCGAGCGGCGCTCGGTACCACGTCGCCTTCACGACCACCATCACGGTTGCCACAAGAACCAACCACCAGATGTGGAACCAGGCGAAATCCGCGCCATTCGGTAACCCGAGTCCGATCATGGCAACATCTCCCGAAGTGGAGAGCGGGAAATTCCCCCTCCGGGGCGACCGCACGCTCCCCACGGTGGTAACCGACTCCTACGCCAGGATCTCGCTAATCGGTTCGACATGCTCGACGCCGACGAGCTTCTGATCGAGGCCGCCGAAGAAGTAGGCGAGCCGGTTGGGATCGAGGCCGAGGCAGTGGAGCACCGTGGCGTGGAGGCTCTTCACATGGAAGCCGGTACGACCGTCGTGGACAGGCGCTATGGCCGCCGAGCCGAGCTCGTCGGTCTCCCCCACGCTCACCCCCCCCTTGATGCCACCACCGGCCATCCACATCGTGAAGCCGTAGGCGTTGTGATCGCGGCCGGTTCCCTCGGCATACTCGGCCGTCGGCTGCCGGCCGAACTCCCCCCCCCAGACCACGAGCGTGCTGTCGAGGAGCCCGGATCGCTTCAGATCCTCCAGCAGCGCCGCGATCGGCTGATCGGTGTTGCCGGCGTGGAAGTTGTGATTCTTCTCGAGATCGCCGTGGGCATCCCAGTTGTCGTCGTTGTGGGCGCCGCCGGAATAGAGCTGCACGAAGCGGACACCGCGTTCGACGAGCCGCCGGGCGAGGAGGCAGCGGCGGCCAAAGTCGGCGGTGCGGGGATTATCGAGGCCGTAAAGGGCCTGCGTCTCGGCCGTCTCGCGCGCCAGATCGACCGCCTCCGGGGCATGCTCCTGCATCTTCCAGGCCAGCTCGTAGGAAGCGATCCGGGCGGCAAGCTCGGAGTTGTCGCCGCGCGAAAGCAGGTGGGCGCTGTTCTCGGTGCGGAGGGCGTCGAGGAGCGCGCGCTGGCTCTCGAGCGACATGTCGTCTGGCGGGGCGAGGTCGAGGATCGTCGCCCCCTTCGATCGCAGGAGCGTCCCCTGATAGGTCGCCGGCATGTAGCCGCTCGACCAATTCTTGGCTCCCGATATCGGCCCGCCGGTGGGGTCGAGCATGACGACGAAGCCGGGGAGGTTCTCGTTGACGCTCCCGAGCCCGTAGTTGACCCACGAGCCGAGGCAGGGGGCGCCCGACTGGATCTTGCCGGAGTTCATCTGCAGCATCGCCGAGCCATGGATCGGCGAGTCGGCCGTCATCGAATGGAGGAAGGCGATGTCGTCGACATGCTTTGAGAGATGCGGGAAGAGGGTCGAGACCTGCTTCCCACACTCCCCGTGGGGCGCGAACTTCCATTTCGGCCCCACGACCCTTCCCTGGCTCTTCGCGCCGCCGCGACCCTTCGTCTTCACCTCGATCGTCTGGCCATCGAGATCGTAGAGCTTCGGCTTGTAGTCGAAGGTGTCGACATGGCTCGGGCCGCCGTACATGAAGAGGAAAATCACGCTCTTCGCCTTGGGGGCGAAGTGGGGGATCTTGGCCGCGAGCGGATTGGCCCAGGCTTGGACGCCGTCGGCGGCCCGCGTCTGAGCGGCAAAGAAGCCGCCATCGAGGAGCCCCGAGAGGGCAAGCCCCGTAAACGACGCCCCCGCTTCCCAGAAGAACTCGCGGCGCGTGCGCCGGCAGAAGCCGGCGCGGGAGTCGTGGTGATGGGTCATGGCTGAGTCCCCCGTCAGTCGAGATAGGCGAATTCGTTCGTATTGAGCAGCATCAGACAAAACAGCTCGAGGGCGCGCCCCGGGCCGACGCCATCGGCATCCTCGAGGGTGTCGACCAGCGCCAAGCCGCGGGCCAGTTCCTCGTCGCTGGCATCGCGGACGAGGGCAATGCGGTACGCGCGGCGGATCTCGGCAGAAACATCAGCGGCATCGCGCCCACCAGCCTCGCGCTTCACCCGCGCGGCCAACATCTTCGCCTGCTTTTGCAGGAACTCGCCATTCATCATCCCCAGGGCCTGCGTCGGCTGCGTCGTCACGAAGCGCACCGGGCAGGCGGAATCGGTGTCGGCCATGTCGAAGTCGGCGAGGATCGGCGTGAGGAGCGACCGCTTCACCTTGATGTAGACAGAACGACGCGCCTGCTCCTCCTCCGACACCTTCCCCCAGCCGCTGCCCGGCTGCGACTGGCCGGCGAGGATCTCCTTGGGGATGTCGACGGTCACGCCGGGGCCTTCCATCTTGGGATTGAAGGCGGCGCTTGCGACATGGATCGAATCGCGGATCTCCTCGGCCGTGAGTCTCCGCATGTCGAACCGCCACAGGGCATCGTTGAGGGGATCGGCGGCAAGGGCTGCGGAATTGGCCGCAGAACTGGCCCGGTAGGCCCGCGAGAGCATGATCGTCCGGTGGAGGCTCTTCAGCCGCCAGCCGCCGTCAACAAGCTCTGCGGCGAGCCAGTCGAGCAGTTGAGGATGCGTGGGGGGATCCCCCATGAGGCCGAAATTGCTCGCCGAGCGAACGATCCCCCGGCCGAAGTGATACTGCCATACCCGGTTGGCAAGGACCCGCGCGGTGAGCGGATTGGTGGGGGAGGTGATCCACTTTGCCAAGCTCGTCCGCCGGCCGCTGCTCTTCGCATCGGCCGCAGGCGCGGGGATCTCGGGAGCCGGGGCGCGGAGGATGCCTGGAAACGAAGGCTCGACCTTGTTCTCGGACTTCGTCTCGGCGTGCGGATTGCCCCGGTAGAGGACGAACGTCTCGGGAGCATTGGCCCCATGCTCCGTAACGACCAGCGCCTTCTCCACCGGCACCTGCTCGCGCTTGAGGGCCTCAAGCGTTGCGAACCTGGCGTCGTACTCCTTCTTCCCCTCCGCCCCGAGAATCCGCTCCCCTTCGGCGGCCATCGCGGCGACGAGATCGTTCCCCCTGCGGCCGCGCCGCTTCGCCTGCACCGAGAGGGGGCGCGACACGACGCCCGCCGCCGACCAGGCAAGAACGAGCCCCTTGCCGCCATGCGGACTCTGGAAATAGTCGACGCGGAAGGGCACGCGGCCAGCCTCGAGGTTCACCGTCGCCGTCCGCGGGCTCCCTACGCCGTGGATCCCGTCGTATTCCAGGATCGTGCGGCCACCGAGGATCAGCCGCGAGCCGTCGTCGGAGTCGAGGCTGAAGGTGTACTCGCCGGCGGCGGGCACCTTCAGGAATCCGGTGAACACGTAGCCGAACGATGCCGGCCGCAGCGACGGTGCCACGCCGATGTCGAGGAGGTTCCCGGGGACGGCCCCGGTGTCCTCGGCCTTGAGCTGGTCGAAGTCGGGGAGCGTCTCCCAGCTGTCGCGGTAGAAGCGAAATTGGAGTTCGTCGAGATCGCTCGCCTCCACGCCAGCAACAGCGAGCTTCTCATACTCGGCCCGGAAACGGGTCTCGATCGCCGTCACCTCGGCCTGCGCCGCGTCGCGGCTCTTGGCGAGATCGGCCACGGCGGTCTCGTAAGCGGCCTTGGCAGCCGCATCGGCAAAGAGCGGCCGCTCGATCTGATCGCCGCCGTTGCCCATCGGCGTCACATTCATGAAGAACGACAGCAGGCCGTAATAGTCCTTCTGCGGGATCGGGTCGATCTTGTGATCGTGACAGCGGGCGCAGTTGACGGTCAGCCCGAGGAACGTCTGGCCGGTGGTGGCGACGAGATCATCGAGCCAGTCATAGCGCCCCTGGAGCCGGTCGGCCGGCTCGTCGTCCCAGAGGCCGAGGCGGTGGTAGCCGGTGGCGACAAAATCGTCGGGGGACGGATTGGGGATCTCGTCGCCGGCAAGCTGCTGGAGCGTGAACCGATCAAACGGCGTGTCGGTGTTGAAGGCCCGGATGACATAGTCGCGGTAGCGCCAAGCATGCGGCTTGTCGCCGTCGCGCTCGAAGGAGTTGGTCTCGGCATAGCGCACCAGATCGAGCCAGTGCCGCCCCCACTTCTCGCCGTAATGGGGCGAAGCGAGGAGCCGGTCGATGACCCGCTCCCACGCCCCCGGCGCCCCGTCGGCGAGAAAGGCTTGCGTGTCGGTCTCGCTCGGCGGCAAACCGGTGAGGTCGTAGGTAGCCCGCCGCAGGAGCGTCTGCTTGTCGGCAAGCACGGGAGCAGAGAGCCCCTTCTTGGAGAGCCCTTCGAGCACGAACGCGTCGATGGCTGTCGGCACGACGCCGTCATTCGGGACGGCCGCGGAATCGATCGCCGGCACCGGCGGCCGGCTCGGCGCGCGAAACGCCCAGTGTTCCTTCCACGCCGCCCCCTCACCGATCCAATCCCGCAGCGACGCCACCTGGGCCGGGGTGAGCCGTGCGCCTGCGGGGGGCATCTGCAGGTCGGGGTCGGTGGAGGTGATCCGCTCAAGGATCAGGCTCGTGTCGGCACTTCCCGGCACGATCGCCCGGCCCCCGGAGGGAAGCTCCGCGGTGGCAGCGGCGTTTTCGTCGAGGCGCAGGCCCCCTTCCTGCGTGTCGGGGCCGTGGCAGGAGAGGCAGCGGCGGGCGAGGAGCGGCTGGACGTCGCGGGAGAAGTCGACGGGGTCAGCGGCAGCCCACTGGCCGGCCGACGTCGCGATCAGGAGCGAAGCCAGAGCGACCAGCGCCAGGGCCCAGAAATGTCGAATCGGGTGAATCGTCACGGCACCTCCTGCCAAAGGGAAAGACCTAGTCTAGCTTCCGCCACCCGCGGAGGGATGGCCTGTTTTCGACGGGGAGAGTGTTCGTGCGGCGCCGTTAGCCTCCCCCGTTATGATGCCGACACCCGTTCCTCGATTCCCTTTCCCCGAACCCAACTGCTCCACCATGACCGTCTCCCCTCCCCCCGTCCGCCCTCCCTTCTCCCTCGCCGGCAAGGTGGCCCTCGTAACCGGATCGTCGACCGGCCTCGGCCTCGCCACGGCCAAGTGCCTGGGACTCGCCGGCGCCAAGGTGGCGATGAACTACGCCAACAACCAGGCCCGCGCCGAGAAGGCGCTCCACGAGGTGCGCGATGCCGGGGTGACGGCCGATCTCTACCGGGGCGACGTCACCGATTCCGCAGAGATTGACGGGATGTTCATGGGGATCGAACGGATGCTCGGGGCCGTCGACATCATCGTCATGAACGCCACACCGGCCCAACCGCAAAAGCCGATCGAGGAGTATGACTGGGCCTTCTATCAGGAGATGCTCAACTTCTTCGTGAAGAGCCCCTATCTCCTGGCGCGCCGCGCCCTCCCCTCGATGAAGGAGCGCGGCACCGGTCGACTCATCAATATCACCAGCGAAGTCTTCCTCCTCGGCGTCTCCCCCTTCTCGGCCTACGTCGCCGCCAAGGGGGGCCAGACAGGCTGGTCGCGGAGCATGGCGCGCGAGCTCGCCCCGCACGGCGTCACCGTCAACATGATCGCCCCCGGCTGGATCCCCGTGGAGCGCCACGAGAACGATCCGCAGGCCGACAAGGACGCCTACCTGGCAACCGTTCCCGCCGCCCGCTGGGGGATCCCTGAGGATGTCGGCTGGGCGGCGGCGTATCTGGCCAGCAACGAGGCGGCCTTCGTGACCGGACAAACGATCGCCGTCAACGGTGGCAAGACGGTGTGGTAGGCATCGGCTCCCGGTGTCCCGGCCCTCCCCCGTACCGACGTGATCGATTCCCCCGCCGCCCGACCCACCATGCGCAAGCTCGTCATCTTCGGGGCCGGCGAGTTCGCCGAGATCGCACACTATTACTTCACGCACGACAGCCCCTCACAAGTCGTCGGCTTCACCGTCGATCGGGAGTACCTCCGGGAGCACCGTTTCCGCGGCCTTCCGGTGGTGCCGTTCGACGAGGTGCTGCGACACTTTCCCCCGGCCGAACACGACATGTTCGTGGCCCTGGGCATCGGTGGGGTGAACCGCAAACGCGCCGCGAAGGTCGCCGAGGCGGAACGACTCGGGTACGCGTTGGCGGCCTTTTGCAGCACGCGTGCCGACGTCCCGGCCGGCCTGGTTCTCCGTCCGAACACGATGATTATGGAGCGTGCGGGGATCCAGCCCTTCGTCGAGATCGGTCGCGACTGCATCATCTGGAGCGCGACGCGGATCGGCTTCCACACCCGGATCGGCGACCACTGCTGGATCGTGTCGGCGATCTTCGGCGAGTCGGTGACAGTCGGAGAGGGGACATTCGTGGGTCTCAATGCGACCGTCGCGCCGTGCCTCTCCGTGGGATCCCACACCATCATCGGCGCCGGCGCGCTGATCCTCCGCGACACCGCCGCCGACGCGGTCTACCGCGGGCAGGAGAGCAGGCCCTCTCGGGTCCCGGCTTCGCGACTCTGGCGGGGATGATCGTCGCAGCCGAGCGCCCTGGCGGCACGCCCGGTCCTCGACCTCGATGCCGCCGGACCGTCACACGATTCCGTAAAAGGCGGTACGGACCGGTTTTCCCGTGTCGAAGCCGTAAACGACCGTGATTTCGTGCCGGATGTTGCGGTACCGCTCCCTGTTGGCCAGCACGTGCGAAACGAGGCGGGGCGGATAGTCGTGCTCGACGAGGAACGAGACGAAGGCCTCGACAGAGATGTTGTAGTACTGGACGTAGAATTCGTCCTCCCGCTTATT
The DNA here is from genome assembly GCA_009691925.1 of Planctomycetaceae bacterium. Taxonomy (GTDB): domain Bacteria; phylum Planctomycetota; class Planctomycetia; order Pirellulales; family UBA1268; genus QWOP01. The sequence goes on along the minus strand of SIAG01000008.1, from coordinate 9,397 downwards.
AAAGATGCAGATGTAATCGCACCCATAGGCGTTGAGCAGGTCCTTCAGGTGCGCTGCATCGCGTTCGATCCCGATCGCCTTCAGGTGCTCGGTGAAGCGGCCGGGAAACCGGTCGTTGCGGTCGACGACGAACCGTGACTCGGGACGCCCGTCGTCTCCCCACGTGCCGAACCCGAAGAAGGGCAGCGAGAGATCCCGCCCCTGGGAAGAAAAGTAGGCGTGCGTCGTCGAACCCACAGGCTCCTCCCTATCGAAGAGATCGATGGAGGTGATGAGGAGCGGGGGATCGCCCTCCGGGTCGGACTCCAGCCAGCCGGTCTTGTCGAAGAAGTAGGTGTAGAGTTCCCATCGCAGCCCGCAATTCTCCCGCTTCACCCCCCACACGCACGAGGTGCCGTTCTTCGTGCGATGCGTGATTTCCCGGAGAACGGCCTTATTTTCGATCGATTCGTAGAGCAATCGCGCCGAGGGGAGGTTGCGTGCCGGGTCGAGCTCCCGGATGAAGGCGTTGAAGTTGTAGCACGCCACGATCGGCCGTTGCTTCGCCCATCCCGGCAGGACGCACAGCGGCGAAAGATACGCGCGCTGCTCGGGCGGATAGAGGAGGATCGACTTCCGGCCTTGGAGCACGCGCAGCACGCCGTCGTTGTCGTCGTAATGCAGTCCGGTGTCGTGTCGGCCGAGTGCCACCCAGAGATTGACGTTGATGAGCGACTCCCAGCCGTTCCAGAAGGCGATGGGAGACTCTCGGGCCAAAGCGGCGATCCGCGCCCGGATGTCGCGGTTGTCGTTGGGGCCGTAGCCGGGCAGTGTGATGATGCACCGGCTATCCTTCTTTTCGATGGGCTGACGGGAAATGGTGTCGTCGGCACTGTTCCAGACGGACACGTCCCCGCCACCCTCGAGCACACGCTGGACTTCTGTCAGGATCTCGGACCCATCGGCCCGAAACGTGAACGGCGCGGTGATCCCCGGCTGTTTGGGACACCAATAACTGATGGCGATGGTATCGGGATCGGAGACGACCCAATGCCACCAGCCCTTGGGGATCCACAGCGATTCGTTCCGCTGCAGCGTGAACTTCCGCGGCCGCGCCAGGGCGAAGCGTGGAAAAAACCACTTTGATCCGGCCGTGATCCGGCTGAAATGGGCGAAGTGGTATTCGTTCGTCCGGTGTCGGGCGTTGGTGACACTGAGGAAATGAATGTGGGCGGCGGCGTAGGCCGCCAATGCCGCGGCCAGGATGAACAGCAGGAGGCTCAAGGCGGCGGGCATGAGGGCGGTCCCGAGAAGCACGTGGGCGGAACGACCGAGCGACGGCAGAGTCAGGGTACAGCGATCCGCCTGTCGAAAAAGGGGCCCTACGCCGACCCCGTCTTCCCGACTCGATCACCCCTCGATTGTTTGACGCCGATCGGCGTGTCGCGAGAGGAGCGGTGGGAGAGCCGGGACACCCGTCCGCGGACCGAGTCATCCATGACCCTCACGGCCGCGTGCCGGCCGGCTCAAAAATTCTACCTGGGACACCGACGAAAAAGCCCCGGTTTTTCGTCGGTGTCTGTCGCCGCCTCCAGCGGCGGAGCACGCGATCCACGGCCTGCTATGGAACGAAGTCGACCAAGAGCAGGACCCGCTCCCTCTCGGTCCCGTTCCATGCCTCGTGACGCAGCCGGTCGTTGAAGACGAGCGTTTTTCCTTCCTCCCAGCCCCTCCGCTCTCCATCGACTTCGATTCCGCAGTCGCCCGGCGGAACGATCAGGCCCAGATGGCAACGGAGGAACTCGCCTTGGTAGCCGATGTGAGGCCTGAGGCAGGTGCGCGGTTGGAGCACCGAGAAACCGACCGCGCCATGCCCCGGAATCCACTCCTCCACGAGCGCCGCCGTCAGCGGACACCGTGCCACGTTCCCCGCGATCGCACTGCCGTCAGGGAATCCGTACAGTCCGTAGACCTGCCAACCGTTTCCGTACAGATCGCGGTGGGCCCACTCGACGAGGTCGGGGCGGATCGACTCGAACTCCAAGGCGATGGCCTGCCAGTGATGCTCGAGGTGCCGCGTGAACGGAAAGGTGGCCGGATCGAAGAACATGGTGGCTGCCCCTGTACGCGCCGCACGAGCCGGGAGACCGCCGCCCATCGACTCGTTTCGCCTCTCAGACTACCCCGTTGCCGACAGAAAGCCATCGGTCCGCGGCGAATCCTCGTCGCTCCTGCGGGTGGGGGCAGTCGCCGCATAGACTGGCGTTCTGAAGGGCAGATCGTGTCACCCCGCGACTTCCATGAACGCAGTGCCGTCCGAGTTACAAGCGCCCCGGGGATCCGGGCAGGAGCCCTCTGAAGATGCGTGTTGCCGCTCTCGCCATGGGTACGCGGGGGGACGTCGAACTGGTGCTCCTGCTCGGCCGCGAGTTGAGACGGCGAGGACACGACGTCGTCGTGGCGACATCCGCGTGCTTCGCCGACCGGGTGGCGGCCGCGGGCGTCGAGTGCATGCCGATCGGTTCGGGCGACCGGGAACGGATGCTCGCGATCCTGACCTCGTCGATGGGAGATGCGAGGCGTCAGGCGCGCGGCGAGCGTTTCATCCACGAATGGATCGATGCTGAGATGCAGTCGACGCTCGCCGACGGCGCGTTGCGAACCCTCGTCTCCGGCGCCGACGGTTTTTTTAGCAACCTGAAAATCGTCCTCGACCGGGAGGGACGGTTCGCGGAACCGGGATCGGAGATCGTCCCCGGTGCAGTGGTGACCTACGACCCGCCCAAGAGCCTCGAGGAGCTGGCCTGCCTCGCGCCGGCCCCCTGGCAGCGGCGCGCAATCCTCGACCTCGTCGCGCTGCCCCAAGCGATCTTCGATCCGGCGGGGGCGTGGAGCACGTGGGGCAAGGACTATCGCTTCACCGGTTTCTGGACCGCACCCCGAGAAGAGTCGGAGTCGTGGCAGCCGCCCCTGGCGCTCGCCGACTTCATCGTGGGAAAGCCCCCTCCCGTGGTCGTGACGCCCGGTTCGATGGCGGGATTTGACACGGCCGGATTCATCGCGCGGATCGTGGAGGCGCTTGGCCGCTGCGGGCTGCGGGGCGTGCTCCTTCCGGGATGGTCCGGGATCGTCGTCTCACCGGCCCCCGACATCCTCCATGTCGCTGGTGAGGTGCCCTACGGCTGGCTCTTCCCCCGGGCCGCCTGCATCGTGCATCACGGCAGTCATGGCGCCACCGCCGCGGCCCTGATGGCCGGCAGACCGTCGATCGTGATGCCGTACATCGGCTGCCAGGAGACGATGGGGAAGGCACTGCTGTGGGCCGGCGTGGCTACGGGCGTGCTCGATCCGATGTCGTTCGATCCATCGCGTCTGGCCGATGCCATCCGCGACGCCCTCGGGAATGCCCGCGTCCATACGGCCGTCGCCCACTGGCACGCGATGATCGTCGCCGATGGCGGGGTGTCGCGGGCTGTCGATCTCGTCGAGGACCATCTCCTCCGCGGCCCGACCGACAACCCCTCCACGTGACCGCCATGCCGCCCCGCACGGGCCATCGGGCCATCACCGCAGAAGGTCCAGGGCACGGGCTAAAGCATCGTAATGGCCGACCTGATGGGCCACCGACATCAGGTTTCCGAGATGGTTGCGGATCACCGGTTCGAATGCCTGGGAATGCTGCGGCACATTCTCACGCATCCGGGTGACGATGCGGAGCACGTGCAGATGGTGTTCCATCAGACGGTGGGGATCGGAGTGGGTCTGCACGGTCCACGAACCGGGATGTTCGACACGGTAGCCGGTGCTGACAGTTGGCAGGTAGATGGCACCGCCACGCAGAGCGCCGTACACCTGGGCGGTATAGTCGTTGATTGGCTGGAACGCGAAGGCCCAGGAGGGAATGCGGCTGACGACGTCCCTCCTCAGGAGGACCGAACTGGTGGGCATGAATCCACCATCGCCGGCGATCACGGTCTCGATCGCTGCGATCCCGCCGACTTCACCGTAGTCGGCGACGAGCCCGGGGAGCCAGGAACCTCCGGCATCGATGGCAGCGGCCCTGGTAAAGCAGATGTCGGATTCCGGGTGCTCGCCGAACGCCGACAGTTGATCGGCGATCTTGTCGTCCTTGAGCCACACGTCATCCCCCTCGTACAAGGCGATGAAGTCACCTTCGCACAATTCGTAGACGTCCATCGCGAACGGGATGCCGAGCGAAAAACGATTGTGACTGCGGTGGATACGCTCGACGCGCATCCCGGATCCGGCCAGGGCACGCTCCCCGATCTTCACCGTGGCATCGCTCGACGCATCATCGTGCCACACCAGTAAGATCTCGGCGGCGGCTGACTGCCGAAGAATGCCGCGGATGGCCTCCTCGACGAACCGCTCGTGGTTGAAGGTCAAGAGAACGGCCGTCACGAGGGTCATCACCGAATCCTCCCAGGGAAACCACACACGGCCGGCCCAAACCGCCCGTGGCAAAAGTCATCCCAGACTTTTTTCCACTGGGAAAACCTCCGGTTTTCTCACCTGCTACGCGTTCGCGACCACCTTGTGGCAGTGTATCATCGGAGTTAGCGAGTCAATCGACGCCAAATCGGATGCCGATGCAATGCGGGAAACGCACGACCCAGCCCCGGAGGATGACCACACAGGCCCGAGGCGGAACCCGGGACCCATCTATGTCACTCGGCCGTCGCTGCCTCCGTTGGCGGAACTCATGCCGCTGCTCGAGGAGATTTGGGAATCCCGGATTCTCACCAACGGGGGGCCGTTCCACGAGCGACTCGAAGCCGCCTTGTGCGACCATCTCGATATCGCCCACGTCTCACTGGTTGCCAATTGCACCCTCGGCCTGATCCTGGCCCTGAACGTTTTCGGGGATGGGGGAGAGGTCATCACGACTCCCTACTCCTATGTGGCTACCGCCCAATCATTGCTCTGGAACGGCATGACCCCGGCGTTCGTTGATATCGAACCGGACACCTTCAATCTCGATCCGGATCGGATCGAAGCGGCCATCACGCCGCGGACGACCGCCATCCTGCCGGTCCATTGTTACGGCGTGCCCTGCGATGTTCAGGCCATCCGAACGATCGCAGACAGGCATCGTCTTCCCGTCATTTACGACGCCGCCCAGGCATTCGGCGTCCGCTGTGGGAGCGACAGCGTCCTGCGGCATGGGGACGCGTCGACGGTCAGTTTTCATGCCACGAAGGTGTTCAACACCTTCGAAGGAGGCATCATCGTGTGCCGGGACGCAGATACCAAGGCTCGCGTCGATCGGGCACGGAACTTCGGCATGGCTGGTGCCTGCGGAGTGGTGTCAGCCGGCCTCAACGCCAAGTTGAGCGAGTTCAATGCCGCGTTGGGACTTCTCCAGTTGAAGCACGTCGGAGCCGGCATCGTGCGAAGGGGTGAGATCGACGGCCTTTATCGACAACGTCTCGAGGGTTGCCGGGGACTCCGCTGCCCCGCTCCCCCACCCGGAGTGACGACGAATCACTCCTATTTCCCGATCCTCTGCGATCCGGGGCGAGCCCCGGACAGGGACGCGATCCACAAACGGCTGGCCCGCCACGACATCCACTCGCGTCGCTATTTCCATCCGCTGATCAGTCAACTCCCGATGTACCGGAATCTCCCGTCAGCAGGCCGCGAGAACCTTCCCGTGGCCCACCGGATCGCCGACACCGTGCTCTGCTTACCGATCTATCCCGATCTCACCGACGCCATGGTCCACCGGATCGCCGACCTGGTCGTCAGCGCGTGATGCCGTGCTCAGATCGACGACGACTCCACCCTTGTCCCGGCTCAGCGCCATGCCCTCGATTAAGATTGCCTCTGGTTACACCGGACCGGGCGGATCGACCGTCGCTCTGGCGAATCTCACCAACGCCCTGAACGCCGTCGGCGTCACCTGCACTATGTACGGGCCGCACGATTGGCACCTCGACCGATGCCGTGCGGCAAGCCTCGAGGACCTGTCCTTGGAGGTCCACGACAGACTGATCACCCACTTCCTCCCCCTCCAGCGCCGTCCGAACGCCGCCATCGTGCTCCTGGCGAGCCACGAGAACGGGTGGTTCCCCATCAGTCGCATTCCCAGGCATTGGGACCGCGCTGTGTTTCTCCATGAAGCCCACCGCGAATTCCACAGCGACTACACGGGCGAATACCTCCTCATTCCGAACATCCGCGAACCCCTCACCGCCGGGGACAAGACAGGCGTCGCGACGGTGTCGGGCGTGATCGGCAGCATTGAGGAACGGAAGCAGACCCACGTCTCCATTCTCAGGGCTCTGGGGGACGGACGGGAAAAGGTTCGCGTGTTCGGGCAGGTCTCCGACCACAGCTACTTCGACCGTCACGTGGCCCCTCTACTCGGCCCGCGTGTCGAATGGTGCGGTTACTCGACCGACAAGCAGGCCATGTACGACTCGATCGGCAGTGTCTATCACTCTTCGCTGGGCGAGGTAGCCTGCCTGGTAAAGGACGAGTGTCACGCCACGAACACCGCTTTTTTCGGCAATGAACAGACGGCGAACGAGGTGAGCACGATGTCGAACGACACCATCGTGGCCCGGTGGATCGATGCCCTTGGACTGGGATTGTCTGTGGCATCCCTGGCGGAACCCCCACGCTGAGGGGTTCGTCGCCCGCAGCGGCTCAAGGCGACGAAAGCCTCGCTCGAATCTTTTCGGTCAGGAAACGGAACGACCGTTCATCGTAGGACGCCACGATCTGCTCACGGGTCGCCACCCGATTCTGGACGGAGATCCATTCCCCTTGTTCGTCCGCCAGATGGTGGGCATGCTTCCGCGCGAAGAGCTCCCCGTAGAGCCGCCACGCCTCGTCGAGGGTGCCCCGGGAGAAGTGCACGATCCGAATGTCGAGACACACGGCGAGCCGGTATCCGGCCCGATGACAGCGAAAGGTGAAGTCGGTATCGTACCCGTGCCAACCGTCAAACGTGACCTCGTCGAAGCCGATCCGTTCGGCGACTTCGCGGCGGGCGGCGATGAACACGCCGTCCATACCCTGGATGCCCCCGTTGACCTCTTCGGGGGCGCCGAAAAATTCCACCGTGTACCCTTCCGGATCACGGTGCGAAACCACCCCGCGGGCATGGCGGATGCCGGAGGCAGCCCAGAACATCGCGGACATCCGCGTCGTCCCCGCCACTCCGACGACGTCCCAGCAGGCCGCATGCCGGCGCAACGTCGCGCCAAGGTCTTTTGAGAGAATCTCGATGTCGTCGTGCGAGAACACGACGATATCACCCCTCGCCGCCCTCACGCCGCGGTTGTAGCCCTCGCTCAGCGAGCGGGCGTCGCGGATCCGGACGATCTCGTACGGCTCGTCTCCCATGCCGGCGGCGTACGTTGCCGACACGGCGGCGAACTTCGCGTCATCGACGCTGCAGACGACGACCGAGATCATGCGGGCACGCTCCACAGCGATCTCCCAGACCGGGGTGACCGGTCTGCAGCCCGAGGACAACGGACCCGGCCAATCGAAACACGAGTATAGGGTGCGGCAACGATGGCACCACGGCCGAAATCGCGTGCCGAAAGTGCCTCGGCAGCCGTCGCCCCCGCTACCGTGGCCGCATCGCCATCATGGCACTTCGCAGCGGATGGTACGATTCCGAGCGGTTGATGGTCTGTTCCTACCACCCGAGCCCGGAAAGACCCTTCATGGCCGCGCAGCGCCAAGCCGACCGTTCCCGGAGCGTCACGCAACTGTCGATCGGGGAATACCTGATCCGCCGGCTCGGCGACTATTCGCTCCGCCATATTTTCGGCGTGCCGGGCGATTATGTCCTCGGGTTTTACTCGATGCTCCAGCACAGCGCGCTCGAGCTGGTCAACTGCACGCGCGAGGATTGCGCCGGCTACGCCGCCGACGCCTACGCCCGGATCAACGGCATCGGCGCGTTGTGCGTCACCTACGGCGTGGGGGGGCTCTCGGTCGTCAATTCGACCGCCGGGGCCTGGGCCGAGAAGAGCCCGGTGGTGGTTGTCTCCGGGGCCCCGGGCTTGAGCGAGCGGGGCGATCGGCCCCTCCTCCACCACTGCGTCCGCGAGTGGTCGACGCAGTTTGAGGTCTTCGAGAAAGTCACCGCGGCCTGTGCGGCAATCACCGATCCCGACACTGCCTTCCGCGAGATCGACCGGGTCCTCGACGTCTGCTTCCGGCAGAAGCGTCCTGTCTACATCGAGCTGCCGCGCGACATGGTCGACGTTGTGCCCGATTCGATCCGCCCCTATGCGGCCCCGCCGCGCGTCAGCGATCCGGCGGCGCTGGCTGAGGCGGTCCGCGAGGCGGTCGAGCGGATCGAGCGGGCTACAGCGCCGGTGATCATCGCTGGCGTCGAGCTGCAGCGCTTCGGACTCCAGGCCGATACGATCGCGCTGGCCGAGACGGCGGGGATCGCGGTCGCCTCGACGCTCCTGGGAAAAAGCGTCGTCAGCGAGGTCCATCCGCTCTACATCGGCCTCTACGAAGGGGGGATGGGGCGCCGCGAGGTGACGGAGTTCGTGGAATCGAGCGACTGCCGGATCCTCCTCGGCACGATCCTCACCGACATCGATCTCGGCATCTTCACCGCCAACCTCGACCCGCAGCGGACGATCCACGCCACGAGCGAAGACCTGCGGATCAGCCACCACCACTTCAGGGGCGTGCTCCTCGAGGACTTCATCCGCGAGCTGGCGTTGGCGAAACCCAAAGCCGCCCGCCGCGTTCTCCCCCCCGGCCCCGCCGAGATCGCCGGCACGTACGAGCTCCGCCCCGACGCGGTGCTGACGATCTCCCGGCTGATCCACCGGCTCGACGGCGGGATCGAAGACGGCACGATCGTGATCGCCGACGTCGGCGACTCCCTCTTCGCCTCGAGCGAGCTGGTGATCCGCGGGCAAACGGAATACGTCTCCCCCGCCTATTACACCTCGATGGGCTTCGGCGTGCCGGCCACGCTCGGCGCCCGCTGTGCCCGCCCGGAAGCGAAGATCGTCACCCTCGTCGGCGACGGTGCCTTCCAGATGACCGGGATGGAGCTCTCCACGCTCGTCGGCAGGCGCCTTTCCGCCACGATCATCATCCTCGACAACGGCGGCTACGGCACCGAACGGGTGATCCTCGACGGGCCCTTCAACGACATCAATCCCTGGCGCTACGAGAAGCTCCCCGAGGTGCTCGGCGGCGGCACCGGTTACGAGGCCCGCACGGAGGGGGATTTTGACCGGGCGATGACGGCAGCCATGGCCGACGAGTCTGGAATCAGCGTGATCCGGGCTCATTTGGCCCGCGACGACTTCCGCACCACCGTCCGCCGCCTCGGCGAGAGCCTGTCGAAGAAGCTCCGCGACTGACGCTCCGCCCTCCTGGCGTGATCCCCGTCACGCCGGCC
>SIAG01000007.1 GCA_009691925.1 Planctomycetaceae bacterium | reverse complement strand
CTTCTTCTTCATCATGTCGGTCGGGTTGGTGACCGTGGCCCCCTTGTCGGCCGGCTTGACACCCTTGTCCTTGTTCATGAACCACAAGGCACCCAGCGCGATCAGCGGCAGGGCGAGCCACGGCAGCCACGACGGGAAGCCCGACGAGGCCTGCTGACGCTCGACATGCCCGTGCGAGGCGTGCGACGAGGATCCGGTGCCACCGGAGGTCGCGGCCGACACGGACTTGGCGATGCTGCCGAAGTCGCCGAGCGACAGCCCGGCCGGCATGGCCGACTCGATGTTGCGCCCCTGGTCAGCGAACAGGCTCTGGATCCCCGAGGCGTCGATCGACTTGCCGCTGCTGGTGAGCTGCTTGGCGACGGTGCCGAGGACGACCGGAGCGAGGTACGACAGGAGCGAGCGGGCCACGCCCCCCTTGATGCCGAGGAACGACGCCAGCGTCTCGACGATCGCCGACGTGGCGGTGTTGCCAAACAGCGTGCCGAGGAGCCCACCACCGAGATTGGAGACCTTGGAAGAGTTCGCCCCTCCGAGTACGCCGGCGAGGTTGCCGAGCATGCCCAGATCGAGGCCACCGAGGGCACTGGCCAGCTGGCCGGCACCCTGAGCGTTGCCGGCGAGCTTGGCGAGGCCGCCGAGCAGCGCGGGAACGGCGGCAGCGGAGGCGGCCTTCGTCTGCGCCTCGTTCGTGCCGGCGAGCGACCCGAGGCTGCCGAGCACCTGGCTGGTCAGCTGTTCCTTGACGAGATCAACGATATTCATGCATTACTCCCAGAAGCGAAAAAAAGACGTCACCGGCCACGGCGGGCCTACCGACACGGGGGCGAAGTGCCCCCGCATCGGGTGTGATCCTTTGTACAAAGGTGATTTTGTCATACACGCTCGACGCGGCGATCACAAGCAACCGACCAGCGGCTAAAATTCTTTCTCCCCGGCCGGCAGTCGCGGAGCATTCGGCCGATCTTGCCAGGCCCTCCGCCGGCCGCCCCTATACTCGGCCGTCATGTTCCCTCAACTTCCCGCCATCCCCCCGGTCCGCTCCCCGGAGCTCCTCGCCCCGGCCGGGGACTGGGACTGCGTCCGCGCGGCGATCGAAAACGGGGCCGACGCCATCTATTTCGGCCTCGATTGCGGCCACAACGCCCGGGCCCGGGCGGCCAATTTCCCCGTCTCCGACCTCCCCCGGCTGATCGAGACGCTCCATCGCCATGGCGTCAGAGGGTATGTGACCCTCAACACCCTCGCCTTCGACGGGGAGCTCGGGGAGATCGAGGGCCTGGCCCGGGAGATCGCCGGCGGCGGGGTCGATGCGGTGCTTGTCCAGGATGTCGGCGTGGCCCGGCTCCTGCGGGCTTGCTGCCCCGAGCTGCCGCTCCATGCCTCCACCCAGATGACGCTGACGAGTGCCGAGACGATCCGCCTGGCCGAGGCCCTCGGCATGGAGCGCGTGGTGCTGGCCCGGGAGCTGTCCCTCGACGAGATCGGGTCGATCCGCCGGGAGACGACGCTGGAGCTGGAGGTGTTCGTTCATGGCGCGCTGTGTGTGGCCTACTCGGGGCAGTGCCTGACGAGCGAGGCCCTCGGGGGGCGGAGTGCCAACCGCGGCCAGTGCGCCCAGGCATGCCGGCTCCCCTACGAGCTCGTCTGCGATGGTCGCGACGTCGATCTCGGGGCCCAGCGCTACCTCCTTTCCCCCCAGGATCTCGCCGCCTACGACCTGACGCCGGAGCTCCTGGCCGCCGGGGTGACGAGCCTGAAGATCGAGGGGCGTCTGAAAAGCCCGGAATACGTCGCCAACATTGTCCGCCACTACCGGCGGGCGATCGACGGGGCGGTGGCGGGGGAACGGGCGACGTTCACCCCTCGCGACATCGAGGCGATGGAGCTCTCCTTCTCGCGCGGCTTCTCCCCCGGCTGGCTCCTCGGCTGCGAGCACAAGCGGCTCGTGCCGGCGACGAGCAGCGCCAAACGCGGGGTCCGACTCGGCACGGTCGTCGCCGTAGGGAGGGGACGGGTGACTGTTGAGCTTGTCGCGGCGGTGAAACGCGGCGACGGCGTGGCCTTCGATCCGGCCGGCGGGGGCGACGACGCCTCCCAGGGGGGGCGCGTCTACGAGATCTTCGAGCGCGGCGTGTCGCTGACCGACACCGTCGAGCGCGGTCGGGTCGACCTCGCCTTCGCTCACGGGGCCCTCGACTTCGCCACGATCCTTCCCGGGCAAACCGTCTGGAAAACCGACGACCCGGTCCTGACCGCCCGGCTGCGGGATTCGTTCCGGGCCCCCCTCGATCAGCTCCACCGCCGCCAGCCGGTCGACTTGAAAGTCTCCGTGGCCGAGGGGGAGCCGCTCCGTGTCGAGGCCGCGCTTGGCGATGGGCGCGCCGCGGTGGTCGTGTCGAGCGACCAGCCGGCGGAGCCGGCCCGGCGCCATCCCCTCACCGTTGACGTCCTCCGCGACCAGCTCGGCCGCCTCGGCGGCACGCCGTTCGAGCTGCGGCACCTCGAAGCCCGGGTCGTCGGCGCCCCGATGCTCCCCTTGAGTGTGATCGGCAAGCTCCGTCGCGATCTCGTCGAACACCTCTTGGCCGCGGCGGTCGGCGTCGCGCCGCGGTCGATCCGCGCCGGGGCGGTCGGGGCGGTCGCCCGGGCCGATGAGCCGCTGTGGCGTGAAGTCGAAGCATCCCAGCCCGGAGCTGATCCGGTCCTCCATTTCCTCTGCCGATCCCTCGGGCAGGTCGAGGCGGCCCTGGCCGCGGGGATCCGCGAGGTCGACGCCGACTTCTCCGACATCCGTCACTACCGCGATGCCGTCCAACGCGTCCGGTCGGCGGGAGGCACGATCCGCACCGCGACGCCGCGGATCCACAAGCCTGGGGAAAATGGCATCTTCGAGCTGATGCTCAAGCAGCAGCCCGACGCCGTGCTGGTGCGGAACTTCGCCGCCTTGAGCTCCTTCCACGGCCGGGGGATGACAGTCGATGCCGACTTCTCCCTGAATGTCACCAACCGCCTCTCGGCGGCATTCTTCCGGGCCCACGGCGCTCGGCGGATCGTTCCCTCCTACGATCTCAACCGCGACCAGCTTGCGGAGCTCGTCGCGGCGCTGCCGGCAGCGATCCTCGAACCGGTGATCCACCAGCGGATGCCACTGTTTCACATGGAGCACTGCGTCTTCTGTGCCGTCCTCTCCCCCGGCACCGACAAGACCAACTGCGGCCGTCCCTGCGACGACCACACGGTCAAGCTGCGCGACCGGGTCGGCGTCGAGCACCCACTTACCGCCGACGTCGGCTGCCGCAACACCCTCTTCCACGCCGTGGCGCAGAGTGGCGCCGAGGTGGTGCCGATGCTCCTGGCCCGCGGTGTCGCCCACTTCCGCGTCGAGCTCCTCGATGAGCCGGCCGAGGCGATCGAGGGGATCGTCGGTGCCTATCGCGATCTCCTCGCCGGAAGGTGCAGCGGCCGCGACGTCTGGACCCGCCTGCGGGCCGTCAACCGCGTCGGTGTCACGCGGGGCACGCTCGAAGCGATCTAGCTGCCCGTGGACAATCCTTCACGCGGACAATCGCATCCATGGCCGAGGGCCCTTCTGTGGGGCCGGGGACAGCGGTATCCTGTGCGGTTCGCCGCGACGACCGCGGACACGTCGGCCCAAGAGCGATCGCATGGACATCAACGACATCCTCACGGTGCGCCTCCGGGTCACCGACGCCGCGGGCACCGTCCGCGACTGCCCCGTGATCGCTTCCGGGCTCCTCGCCTCCGAGGATTATCCCGAGGCCGATTGGGATCGCTTCGTTCCCTGGCGGGGCCTCGATCTCGTCGACGTCGTCCCTCCGGGCATCAGTGCACCCCGGCAGGTGGTGCTCGACGTCGAGGAGATCCGCAGCGGCCGTTGCCGCCGGGTGGTGACGCAGATCCTGGCGATGAGCCGGGTGACGATCTCCTGGGACGACCTCACGGCCAGCCCCGGCAGGTTTGACGTCGTCCTCGACCTCACCGAGCCGCAGGGAGCGGCCCAGATCGCCAGACTCGAGGCCGATGCCGGCGAGCTTGTCCTCGCCTCGCATGTCCGTATCCGCGGCGATCACATGGAAGACCTGCTCCACGGCTGAGCGGCTATTTGCCCTGGATGGCGATCGTGATCGGCTCCCCGGCCTGGACCTCGGCGACGAGGCCCGAGGTCAAGGCCTTCTCCGTCTTTGCCGGCACCGACCGGACGGTCCCTTCGAGATCGCGGACGGCCACTGGTCGCCCTTCGCCGGCCGTTGCCCTGTCAAACCGACCCCGGCTCCGCCGGGATCACCAAGGCCATCGTTAGCCATGATCACCAGTAGACGTACTGGAGGAACTTCTCCCGGTCGGTCTTGGGAAGGTCGTCGACCGAGCGAACGACATAGCGATTCTCCTCGGTGTCGATGAGCATTTTGCCGTCGGTGCCGAAGTCGATCGCCTGGCTCTGCGTCCAGCGAGCGGTGAACTTCTGCCGGCCGACATCGGTCTCGACGTCGAAGTCGAGGTAGCCGTGCGCCAGCTTGACCTCATGGACCCGGCCGATGGCGCGGACGAGCGACCGGCGCTTCAGACCGGTCTGGACCACCGTCTGGTCGACCTCCGGCCAGTCGGCCAGCCGGCGGATCATCCCCACCTCGGTCTCATCGCCAGATTCGTTCCAGCCGCGCACCGAGAGGTAGTCCTCGGGGCATGAGGCGGGGAAAGTGCGAACGATGAACAGCCCCGCCGCGAGCCGCGTGCCATGCTCCTCGAGCTCGATCCGGTCGTGCGGGCCGATGAGAAAATGGTGCGGGCCCGGCTCGAGCCAGCGGATCGCTCCACTGGAGGGCATCGTGGCGGGAGGAGCTGCCACCACGGCGGCAACCGGTTCGGCAGGCTTCGCGGCAGCGGGGGCGGCCGACTCCTCGGCGAGGAGCGTGTCGACCGTCGGCTGCTTCGTGACCTGGGTTTGGATCCGCACCAGGCGCGCGTAGATCCCGTCGGCGGCGAGGAGCTCGGCGTGGGTCCCCTGCTCCGCGAGCCGCCCGCGGTCGAAGGCGAGGATCCGATCGGCGTTGCGGAGCGTGGAGAGGCGGTGGGCGATGGCGATCGTCGTCCGCCCGCGAACGAGCACCGCCAGCGCCTCCTGGATCGCCTTCTCGGCCTCGGCGTCAATGTTGCTCGTCGCCTCGTCGAGAACGAGGATCCGCGGATCGTAGAGGAGCGTCCGGGCGATCGAGAGCCGCTGCTTCTCGCCACCGGAGAGCCCCGCGCCATGCTCCCCGAGGAGGGTCTCGTAGGCGAGCGGCTGGCGACAGAGGAAATCGTGCGCGCCGGCGGCCTTGGCCGCCTCGAGCCCCTGCTCGAGCGTCGCCTGGGGTCGGCCGTAGGAGAGATTTCTCCAGATCGTCCCACGGAACAGAAACGAATCCTGGAACACGATCCCGAGACGTTCGCGGAGCTGCTTGGTGGAGAGGTGGCGGATGTCGATCCCGTCGATCTCGATCGAGCCCTCCTGGGCCTCGTAGAAGCGGCCGAGGAGATTGACGAGCGTCGTCTTGCCCGAACCCGACCGGCCGACGATGCCAATCATCTCCCCCGGCGCGACGTCAAACGACACGTCCCGCAGGACCGGCTGGTTGCGGTCGTAGCCGAAGGTGACATTCCGGAAGCGGATCGCCCCGCGAGGGTCGTCCCAGGCCGTTGGCTTGTTCGTTTCGGGAATCGACACCGGCGTGTCGAGGAGCTCGAGGACGCGCTGGCTCCCCGAAAGGAAGCTCGTCAGCCAAGTGGTGAAGCTCGAGAGGGCGCCGAGCGGGGCGTAAAACATCGCCAGGTAGGCGAGGAAGGCGATCAATTGGCCGAGCGACATCTCCCCGGCGATCACGTCGCGGCCGCCGACATACCAGACGATCAGGCCGCCGAGGCCGAAGACGATCTGCATCGCCGCGGCGTAGGTGGAATTGGTGTGCTCGACCCACAGCCGCCAGTTGGATAGGTGGTCGCTGGCCGTGGCAAACTTCTCCCGCTCCCGTGGCTCCTGGGCGAAGGCCTTGACGACGCGGATCCCCGAGAGCATCCCGGAGAGTGCGGCCATCTGCTTGCTCGAGGCATCCCACAGCCGATAGTGGCGCGGGTAGACATGCCGCCAGAAGATCCACGAGCCGAGGATCACCAGCGGCACCGGGATGAGGGTGAAGAGGGCGAGCTTGGGGTTGATCCAGACGAGCATCGCCCCCACCCCCACCAGCTGCACGATCTGGAGGAGAAAGCCCCCGGTGATCTGGTGCATGAGGCCGTGGAGGACCTCGCTGTCGTGGGCCACCCGGCTGATCATCGACCCAACCTGATGGCGGTCGTAGTAAGCGATGGAGAGATCCTGGAGCTTGTTGACCATCTCCTGGCGGAGCGAGCCGGTGAGCCCGGTGCCGATCGCGTTGGCAAGCCGCCCCTTGAGCACGCCGACGATCGAGAGAAGGATCCGGGAGAACGCCAGCGCCAACACAACCACGAGCAGCGCGGTCTTGAAGTCGGGAAGCGCGTCGGCCCCAGTCTGCTCCAGTGCCCGAGCGGAAAGGACGTCGTCGACCATATATTGCTGGAGCTTCGGCGGCACGAGCTCCGCGACAACCCCCAGGAGCGTCAGCAGGCAAAGGACGATCGCCCCGCGGGCATGCGGCCGGAGGATCTCGCTGACGCGGGCGAGGATCCGCCCCTTTTGCATGCAGCGCGGGCACGCCTCCTCGCGCGTCGTCTTCCGCAGGCCGCAGGAGTCGCAGCGCGGTGGATCGAGGGCGGCGGCCAATTCGTCGTCTGCCGGCGTCGTCGCCCCGGGCGTGCCGGGCGTAGCGGACTCGGCCGCGAGGGTCTCGCTGGCCGCGGCCGGCGCTGGAGATAGCAGCGCCCCGCCGGCGCTAGGAAACGAGCCGGGCAGCTCGATCCGGCCCTCGGCCGTGCGCGGGCATTCACGCGCCTGCTCCAGCGCCCGCGAGACCTTGTGGAAGCGCGTCGCCAGGGCATTGGAATAGCGGAGGAGGTCGATCCAGTCGCCGTCGGTCTTGACCTGCAGCATTCCCCCCCCGACGCCGGCGCTGGTGCGCACCTGGGCGACGTCCGACCAGGGGATGACCCGCAGGACCTTCCCCGCCGCGCCGGCGGCCGGCGGAGGTGCGATCGGCGCGGGGGCATCGGCCGGAAAACTCGCCCCCTCCGGAGGCAGCCCTTCCCGGACGACGGAGAGATGGTCGGGGGTGACAAAAAGCCATTCCCGCCGCGGTTCCCCGTCGAGCGACACGTCGGTGTCGACCGAGACGATGACGGGGCGGTGATTCAGCCCGGCGGCGTCGAGCGCCGCGCGGGCCGCCGGGGGAAGCGTGCCAGCCACGACACGGGGCGGGGAGGAGGTTGGCGTGGCTGCGGTCACCGGCGTATGCTCCCGGGGCCGTTCTACTGACGGTTGAATCAATGGTGTCTTTTCCATTTCCGGGGCGGAGAACGTTCATGCGATACGCAGGTGGGTCGGTCGTGGTTCGTGGGCGCGGCATCATGGCCGCAGTGGTTTGCCTCGGCTGCCTAGTGGCGGCCGGGGGGTCGCTCTGGGCCGACGAGGAGGGCTTCGAGCCGCTCTTCGATGGCAAGAGCCTGGCTGGTTGGAAGGTGAACGAGAGCCCCCAGAGCTGGAAGGTCGATGACGGCCAGATCGTCTGTCGCGGCCCGCGCAGCCACTTGTTCTATGTCGGTGCCGACGCGGCGAAGCCGGCCGACTTCAAGAACTTCCACTTCAAGTCCGACGTGATGACGAAGCCGAATGCCAATTCGGGCATCTTCTTCCACACGAAGTTTCAGCCCGATGGCTGGCCGGCGATCGGCTACGAGATGCAGGTCAACAATTCGCAGGGGGATCCGGTCCGCACCGGGAGCCTCTACAACGTCGTCAAGAACTTCGTCCCACCGGCCAAGGACGACACCTGGTTCACCGAGGAGGTGATGGTGAAGGATAAGCAGATCACCGTGATCGTCGATGGGAAGGTCCTCTTCGAGTTCGTCGAGCCCGACGGCGTGACGGGAACCCGCAAGCTCTCCAACGGCACCTTCGCCCTCCAGGCCCACGATCCCGGTAGCGAGGTCCGCTACAAGAACATCCGCGTCAAGCGGCTGCCGTGAGCCTCGCTTTCGGACCCCAAGCCAATGTGCGATTTCTGGGGAAGGGGGCGTCGGGTGACGCCCCCTTCTTCATGCGCCGCTTTCATGTGGAGCTACCGTGCCGGGGCGCGGACCTGGACCCGGAGCGGTTGGAATGTCGTGTTGACGCAGACCGCCCTGTCGGCGTAACTTCCTGAATTGATTCTGACAATAGACAATGAACATGGTGATAATTCACCGAACCGCGAGGGAACGCCAGCCATGAGCACGCTGCAGTCGGCAGGGATCCGCGATGACATCACGCAGTGCATCGGCCGCACGCCGCTGGTGCGCCTCCGTCGGGTGACGGAAGGCTGCGTTGCGGATGTCGTCGGCAAGATCGAGAACATGAATCCGCTCTGGAGCGTGAAGGATCGGATCGCCGCGGCGATGATCGACGCCGCCGAGAAAGACGGCCGCATCGGCCCCGACACGATCATCGTCGAGCCGACCAGTGGCAACACCGGCATCGGCCTGGCCTACGTCTGCGCCGCCCGCGGCTACAAGCTCCGGGTGATGATGCCGGAGAGCATGAGCCTCGAGCGCCGGCGAATGCTCAAGGCGCTCGGCGCCGAGCTGGTGCTCACGCCGGCTGCCGAGGGGATGCCGGGAGCGGTGCGGCATGCCGAGGATGTCTCGAAGTCGAGCCCGCAGTATTTCATGCCGCAGCAGTTCAATAATCCCGCCAATCCCGAGATCCACCGGCGGACGACGGCCGAGGAGATCTGGGCCGACACCGACGGCAAGGTCGACATCCTTGTCTGCGGCGTCGGCACCGGGGGCACGATCACAGGCTGTGGCGAGGTGCTCAAGGCCTACAAGCCGAGCCTGAAGGTGATTGCGGTCGAGCCGCTCAACAGCCCGGTGATCTCGCAGAAGCTCGCCGGCGAGCCGATCAAGCCGGGCCGTCACACGATCCAGGGGATCGGCGCCGGGTTTATCCCCGGGGTGCTCAATCTCAAGATCATCGACGAAGTCGTGAAGGTCGACGACGAGGATGCCAAGGAGATGACCAGGCAGATGGCGAAGCGCGAGGGGCTGATGTGCGGCATCAGTTGCGGCGCTGCCGCCTGGGGCGCGCTCCAG
This sequence comes from Planctomycetaceae bacterium, assembly GCA_009691925.1. Classification (GTDB taxonomy): domain Bacteria; phylum Planctomycetota; class Planctomycetia; order Pirellulales; family UBA1268; genus QWOP01. The sequence continues at coordinate 16,633 of SIAG01000007.1, read as the reverse complement.
GTGGCCCGTCGCCCGGAGAACGCGGGCAAGATGATCGTTGTCGTTCTCCCCGATCTCGGCGAACGCTACCTCTCGGTCCCGGGCCTGTACCCGGAGTGAGTGGTTGACGAGTCGTTCGCCGATCCCAGAGGCCAAGTGTGCGCCGGAAGGAGCAGGGATGCTCTGCGGGTGGCTGGCCTGTGGGTCATACGTCGGCGGGGCCGGCAAAAGTTTCGTCGCCCCGAGTCGCTTGAGAGTCCCCGGCGAAACCTCGCTTGGCAGGCGATTTTTGCCCCCCTTTTCATGGCGTCGTGATCCATGGAAGGAAGCCAGCACGGCAGGTGCTTGGATGCCGGATGCGCCCTGTCGGGAGCTTGCGACCCGCTGCCTGCGGAGGAGCCCATGGGGCCGGCAGGCGGCAGGCCTCAACCCCCGCCGTTTCCGCCGCGTCGCTGTCGACAGCCGACAGGAGGCTCGGAGAGCCTGGCGTGCCATGCGCGGCGGGCCACAAACGTTCCCCCGCGCCCGCAGCTTGACACCGCGCCGTAGGCCGTGCTCCAATTTTTACGCTGTCTGTTTCGCAAGGGGGAGGGCGTGGGCACTTTGTGCCCAGAACCAAGAGGAGGTGTTGCCATGTTTTTCGGACCAAGATCGAAGGGCCTGAAAGCAATTCAACGGCGAGTTGGCGGATCGAAAGCGATCGCCACCATTTCAGCGAGTTTTGAGACGCTCGAGCCTCGTCACTGTTGTGCGGCGGTAGACGATGTGTTTACCAAGACGGCGGCAGATTTCGCCCCTTCCGCAGATCCGAACAAGAATCTGGTCACCACACTCGATGTCCTGGCAAACGACATAGCCGATTCGGGGAAAAAAGCGGACTTGTCGATCGGGGTCGTGCTCACATCGGGGAACACGACGGGCCTGTCGGGCAAGAGTACCAACCAGAATGCAGATACCACAAACAGCGGTTACCTCAAATTATCTCGAGATACCTCAGGCAGCATTACGGGGATACAATATGGACTTCCGATTCAGTCGATCACGTCTTTCAAGGCCTACCAAGGAGCTGAAGACCAACTTAAGACCAAAGTTATCGCCTGGGGAATGAGAGAGCAGTCCATAATAAATGAATACTACATCGATGTCGATAAAGTTCTCGATCGGATGGAGACGTTTGTTCGTGACCATGTCGGCGCGGGGGCAGGTTGGTTCGCGTCCGCAGGCGGCTCGTCGCTGAAGGACATTGGTACCGCGGCAATTGGATTAACCTCAGTGCCAGGCGCCGTGCTTTCCGTGGGCGGAAGGGCCATTGAGTTGTTTCTTGGCGCCTGTCGCAACAGCCAACTGCATACGCTTGACAGCGTAATTTCTTCGGCTAAGCGAAAAGCAAACGACGCGAGGACGGCAGATCTCGACAAGGCTGTTTCAGACTTTGAGCGCCTGAAGAACGACTTAGATACCAGCTGTTTGCAGGTCGACAAACAAGTCTTCGGAAACTATTCTTTCGTTTATTCCGAGACCGACAAATCGCCGTTTGTGACCCCGCCCTCGGTCCCTCGGCAATTGGGCGGATCTTCAGCAAGCATGGCGGCAGCGAGCGTGCGAATCAGCTCCTCTGCATTAGTCACTATAAATATGAATATCGAGGATTACTCCGCCAAGCTTGCGCATCTAAACGCATGGGCGGCGAGTCACGATCTTGTTTCCCACCGGTACGCCAAAGAAGTGGGCGGCACTGTGGACATGATGTATGGAGATGCCTTGATTGCCTTTGCAGGCCGGGCTGGCTTTGATGTTGCGTTCGAAAATGGACAGTGGGTTGGCCGGGACGAGTTTTCAGGCTTGCAACCGCAGGGGTACCCGGCTGATGGCGGTTGGGAAACTGGCGTGAGTCTGTCCAGATGGTTCACCTGTGATGGCCTCGACGTTGCCGACGAACTGAATAAGATCAAGTATAAGAAGAGGTAGCCAGGGCACGCATTGCGGGTGGGCATCGTTTATTTCCCAAACGTGACCGGGCTCACGACGCAGTTGGTGAAATAGGATTCGCGCGAGCCTCTCCCTGATTGCAAGCTCAATTAGGAATTCACTCGCGGCGAGAACATCACCGGCATCACTGGCCTCGCGGTGCCGTATAAGTTGTTTCAATTAGCGACGGAGCCGCGGTAAGGGCGCAGCGGACCGCCAATAATCTGATCTTTGTCAGCCGGAGCCGCGCGTAGCACCGGATGTATCCGGAAGACAAGTTCGTCATTCGCTTGCCAATCGATCTTGACAGCCCATCGCGGTACCGCGCCAATGGCGAGGTACCGAAGCCGACGCCTTCGAGGTGTAGGAAGGGGTCGCCTGTAGAGGCCCGCTGCGGAAAGGATCCGGATCCGCGAAGGATGACGCGCACTTGATGGTGAAAACAAGGCGCCATCCACCCTGCCGGTCGGGACCGCGTTCTCGCTCGGCAGTTGGTGGTAGCCACTGGTCAGGCCTCGTAGAATATTCTGGGAAGCTTTCGCCAGGCGGGCGGGGCCGGTCTTTGCGAGGAGCCGAAACATGCGATGGGCAGTTGTGGCGGTGGCTATTGCCATGGCGGTGCCGGCGTTCGGGCAAGAGGATACCGAAGAGATAGAGTCGTTGAGTGTCGAGCGGGCGATCGAGCTGGTCGCGACCACCGAGCACATGCTGGTCCTCGATGGCCCGATGATGATATCTCCGGAGGTTGCCGAGATATTGGCGAGGCACGAAGGCACGCTTGTCCTCAAGGGCCCCACGGCGCTATCTCCAGTCGTTGCTGCGATACTCTCGAAGCACGATAAAGGCATGCTGGTTCTCGACTGTATTGATGCGTTGTCGCCAGAGCTTGCCGAAGCGCTGGCGACTCACCGCGGAGAACTCTTGCTCCACAACCTGACAACACTCTCGGAGGAAGCAGCCAAGGAGCTTGCGAAGCAGACGGGATCGCTTCAACTCAATGGCTTGACGACGCTGTCGGCAGGAGTGGCCCAGGCGTTGGCCAAGCATGATGGAATAGTGGGCCTTCACCGCCTGACGACCTTGTCGGTAGAGGATGCCGAGGCCCTGGCGCAAGTCAAAGGCTTGCTGGGTTTAACCGGCCTCGTGACGCTATCGCCACAGGTTGCGGAGGCGTTGGCGAAGCACGAGGACACACTTTTCCTCGGAGGCCTGACCGTGCTCTCGTCGGAGGTTGCCGAGGCATTGGCAAAGCATGGGGGGACGCTTGGCTTATTGAACCAGACGTCACTCACAGCCGAGGCGGCCGCCGCGCTTGCGAAGCACCGCGGCGGGCTTACTCTTAGCGGTCTCACGACTCTCTCAACGGGAGCCGCAATGGCCCTAGCGGAGCACGAGGGAACACTGGACTTGTTAGGGCTGGAGACGCTCACAGACGAGGCGGCGGCGGCGATTATGCAGCATCGCGGCGAGATCAACCTTCGTCGCTTGGAGACGCTGTCGGCAAAGGCGGCCGAAATGCTGCGGAGCAATCCTGACATCCTGCTTCCTGAAAAGTTCCGCTGACCGGCCGTGGCGATAGCGCGTTTCGTAACGGGTTTGGACGGCGCTTCCCGGCTGCCATCGGCGGTGACTTTCTTTTGAGGAGCCACGGCAGGGGGGATCGCGTTCGGGAAGGAACGGCTTAGGTAGGATACGTCTCTGACCCAACGCCACGCTGGAACTGCAACATCGTATTGGGTGATTGGGAGGCCGAAACCTGGCTTTGCTGCCTTGATGCTCGGGGAGCCGGCCATCAACAGTGAGAAGACTTGGATTGTGCCTGGAGGTGAAACATGCGTTGGGCAATCATGGCCGCATCTATGGCGATGGCGGTGCCGGCGTTCGGTGAGGACGATACCGAAGAGATCAAGCCGTTGAGTGTCGAGCAGGCGACCGAACTGGTCGCCACGACCAAGGGCGCCCTGTTCCTCGACCGCGGGACGATTCTCACCCCGGAGACTGCAGAGATTCTTGCTCGGCACGATGGCGCGCTTTACCTCCGTGAAGTCGACGCGCTGACACCGGAACTCGCCGAAGTGCTGGCAAAGCACAGCGGGGAAATCAACTTTGAGGTCTCGACACTTACGAAAGAAGCCGCCGAGGCGCTCGCGAAGCACAGGGGTCGGCTTGTTATCAGTGGTCTGACGACGCTTTCGGAGGGAGTTGCCGAGGCTCTGGCGACGCACGACGGCTCGGTGGGTCTCTACAGCCTGACGACCTTGTCGCTGGAGGACGCCGAGACGCTGTCGAAGCTCAAAGATGGGCTTGTTTTGCCGAGCCTTTTGGCGATCTCGCCAGAGGTTGCGGAGGCTCTGGCAAAGCACGAGGACACACTTACCCTCGGCGAGTGTACGGATCTGTCGCCGGAGGTGGCCGAGGCCCTAGCAAAGCATGATGGACGGCTCAGGATAAAATATCAGACATCCCTCACCGACCAGGCGGCCGCCGCGCTTGCGAAGCATCGTGGCGGGCTCGATCTGGATCTTGGCACTCTCACGCCGGGAGCCGCTCTCGCACTGGCGAAGCATGAGGGAAGGCTCGACTTTTCCGGGCTGAAAACACTCTGCGACGAGGCTGCATCGGCGCTGGCGAAGCATCGCGGCGAGCTAAACCTCGGTCATCTGGAGACGCTGTCGGCGGAGGCGGCCGAAATGCTGCGGAGCAATCCTGAAATCCGGCTTCCTGAGAAGTTCCGCTGATCGCGCGTGGCAACAGTCCTTCTCGCGACGGCTTGGACGGCGCTTTCCGGCTACCATCGGCGTTGATCTTCGCTGCAACATAGTGGTCTGTAATTGGTAGGGCGAAAGCTGGCTCCACTCCATAAAGCTCGTGGAGCCGGCTGCCGACAAACGACGACGCTTGGATTGTGCCTGGAGGTGACGCATGCGTTGGGTAATCGTGGCCGCATCTATGGCGATGGCGGTGCCGGCGTTCGGTGACGATACCGCGGAGATCAAGCCGTTGAGTGTTGAGCAGGCAACCGAGCTGGTCGCCACGACCAAGGGCGCCCTGTTCCTCGACCGCGGGACGATACTCACCCCGGAGGCTGCAGAGATTCTTGCTCGGCACGATGGCATGCTTTACCTCGGCGAAGTCGACGCGCTGACACTGGAACTCGCCGAAGCGCTGGCAAAGCACAGCGGAGCCATACACTTTGAGATCTCGACGCTTACGAAAGAAGCCGCCGAGGCGCTCGCGAAGCACAGTGGTCGGCTTGTTATCAGTGGTCTGACGACGCTTTCGGAGGGAGTTGCCGAGGCTCTGGCGAGGCATGACGGCTCGGTTGGCCTCTACAGCCTGAAGACCTTGTCGCTGGAGGACGCCGAGACGCTGTCGAAGCTCAAAGACTGGCTTGTTTTGCCTAGCCTTTCGGCGCTCTCCCCAGAGGTTGCGGAGGCTCTGGCAAAGCACGAGGACGCACTTATCCTCGGCAAGTGTACAGATCTGTCGCCGGAGGTGGCCAAGGCCTTGGCAAAGCATGATGGACTGCTCAGCCTAAAATATCAGAAATCCCTCACCGACCAGGCGGCCGCCGCGCTTGCGAAGCACCGTGGCTGGCTCACTCTGGACATTGGAACTCTCACGCCGGGAGCCGCTCTCGCACTGGCGAAGCATGAGAGAAGGCTCGACTTTTCCGGGCTGAAAACACTCTGCGACGAGGCTGCATCGGCGCTGGCGAAGCATCGCGGCGAGCTAAACCTCGGTCATCTGGAGACGCTGTCGGCGGAGGCGGCCGAAATGCTGCGGAGCAATCCTGAAATCCGGCTCCCTGAGAAGTTCCGCTGACCGACCGTGGCAAAAGTCCGTTTCGTAACAGTTTGGACGGCGCTTCCCGGCTGCCATCGGCGTTGGCTTTCTTCGAGGAGCCACGGCAGGGGGATGGCGTTCGGGAAGGGGCGGGGATCGAAGGATTCGCCTCCGACCCGGGGCTAAACTGGATCTGCAACATGGTGGTCTGTGATTGGTATGGCGAAGCCTGGCTCCACCCCATGAAACTTGTGGAGCCGGCCGCCGACAAGGAGAAGGCTTGAACTGCCTGGAGGTGACGTATGCGTTGGGCAATCATGGCCGCATCTATGGCGATAGCGGTTCCGACGTTCGGTGACGATACCGAAGAGATCAAGCCGTTGAGTGTTGAGCAAGCAACTGAGCTGGTCAAGGCCGCCGAGCGTATGCTGGTCCTTGATGGCCCAATGATGATATCTCCGGAGGTGGCCGAGATATTGACGCGTTATAAAGGCACGCTTGTCCTCAACGGTCCGACGACGCTGACTCCTGAAGTGGCCGAGATACTGGCAAAGCATGACAAAGGCATGCTGGTTCTGGACTGTGTCGAGTCGATGCCGCCAGAGTTAGCCGAATCGCTGGCGACTCACCGCGGAGAACTCTTGCTCCACAACCTGACAACACTCTCGGAGGAAGCAGCCAAGGAGCTTGCGAAGCAGACGGGATCGCTTCAACTCAATGGCTTGACGACGCTGTCGGCAGGAGTCGCCCAGGCGTTGGCCAAGCATGATGGAATAGTGGGCCTTCACCGCCTGACGACCTTGTCGGTAGAGGATGCCGAGGCCCTGGCGCAAGTCAAAGGCTTGCTGGGTTTAACCGGCCTCGTGACGCTATCGCCAGAGGCTGCGGAAGCTCTCGCGAAGCACGAGGACACACTCTTCGTCGGCTGTTCGGTCATGCTCTCGCGGCGGGTGGCTGAGGCATTGGCTAAGCACAGGGGGACACTCGGCGTGTTCAACCTGGACTCAATCTCAGAGGAGGCGGCCACGGCGCTTGCGAAGCATCACGGCGACCTGATGCTTAAAGGCCTCAGGGCTCTCTCGACGGAAGTCGCTGTTGCGCTGTCAAAGCACGAGGGATCGCTGGACTTGTTGGGGCTGACGACGCTCACGGACGAGGCCGCTGCATCAATTTCTCAACATCGCGGCGAGGTGAACCTCCGCCGCCTGGAGGCGCTGTCGGCGAAGGCGGCCGAAATGCTGCGGAGCAATCCTGACATCCTGCTCCCTGAAAAGTACCGCTGACCGCCCTCGGCAAAAGCGCTTACCCGACGGTTTTGCCGGCGCTTCCCGGCTGCCATCGGCGTTGATCTTCGCTCTAACATGGTGGTCTGTAATTGGTGTGGCGAAATCTGGCTCCGCTCCATAAAGCTCGTGGAGCCGGCTGCCGACAAACGAAGACGCTTGGATTGTGCCTGGAGGTGACGCATGCGTTGGGTAATCGTGGCGATGGTCATGGCGGCGGTCGCGCCGGCGTTTGGGCAGCAGGAGACGGACGAGATCCAGGAGCTGGATGTTGAACAGGCAGGGAAGTTCGCCCAGCAAGGGAGCGGGCTGTCCATCGACAAGCCAACCACGCTCTCGCTCGAGACGGCGGAGATCTTGGCAACACACAAGGGCGGCATGTTCCTCTCTGGCGTCGCGACGCTCACGCCGGAGGTTGCCAGGGCGCTTGCGAAGCACGATGGCAATTTGATCCTCAACGGCCTGACGACGCTGTCGCCCGAAGTGGCGGAGGCGCTTGCGGCGCTCGAGAGCTTCCTGTGGCTCGACGGCTTGACGACACTCTCGCCAGAAGCGGCGAGGGCAATGGCAACCAAGAAGGATGGTGTGTCCCTCGCCGGCCTGACGACACTGTCGCCAGAAGTTGCCAAGGCGCTCGCGGAGCAAAAGGGGACGCTGACGTTGGGCCTGACAACGCTCACTCCCGACGTTGCCGAGATGCTTGAGGCTCATGAATCGCTGCTGTTTCTCGCCGACTTGACGACGATCACGCCGGAACTAGCCAAGGCGCTGGCGAAGCACAGGGGCGATTTGTACCTCGATCGACTCGAGACTCTCCCGCCGGGTGTAGCCGAAGCCCTGGCATCGCACGCTGGCGTGCTGAGCTTCAGAGGCCTGACGACGCTCTCGGTTGACTCGGCCAAGGCGCTCGCTGCGCACGAGGGGGTGCTGGCTCTGGGTGGTCTGACGACGCTTTCGGACGAGGCGGCGGAGGCGCTCGCCAAGCACAAAGTGGGGCTGCTCTTCAGAGGCCCGATGGCGCTCACGGTGGCAAATGCCGAGGCGCTGGCGAAGAGCGAGGGTTGGCTGAGCTTCCATAGCCTGACGAGGCTCTCGCCGGAAGTCGCCGGGGCGCTTGCAAAGCACGAGGGAGACCTCGAAATCCGCGACCTGCTAACCCTGTCACCGGAGGTGGCCGGGGCGCTCGCGAAGCACAGGGGCTGCCTGACACTTTCCGGCCTGATGACGCTCTCGCCTGAAGAAGCCGATAGGGACGGTTTCCGGATCGATGGACTGCCGACGCTGTCACCGGAGGTGGGCGCTGAACTGGCGAAGCACAAGGGAGGATTGAACCTCGACCAGAACTTCACGACGCTCTCGGACGGGGCGGCCGAAGCGCTGGCGAAGATCGAAGGCCCGCTGGCCCTCGACGGCTTGAGATCACTCACCCCCGACGCTGCCAGGGCGCTTGCGAAGCACGACGGACCGTTGGCTCTCAACAGTCTTTCGACCATCACGGACGAAGCCGCGGAGGCTCTGGCAAAGCACGAGGGCGAACTGTTCCTGGAAGGACTGACGGAGATCTCACCCGAAGCTGCCGCGACGCTCCGTTCCAATCCCAAGGTCGTTCTCCCCGAGCGATTTCGCTAGGTTTATCAAGCGAGCCGTGCGGAGCGGCAGGCGGTAATCGGCGCCCTCCAAGCCACGCTCGAGTGAGGAAAGCCCGGGGCGTTTTCACTTCCCCTTCGCGGGCTTTTTCTGGGCGAAGAGCCAAGCGAGGACGTCAGGATCGCGGTAAGCGGGCGTCCAGGAATCGTGGCCCACGCCGGCGAGCTCGGAATACTTGGGGGCTCCACCGGCGGCGCGGAGGGCTTCGATCATCGTCCGCGACCGCTCCACGCGCACGGCGGTGTCGGCGTCGCCATGGAAGCACCAGATCGGCAGGTCCTTGATCTTCGCCGCCATCGCCTCGTCGCCACCGCCGCAGATCGGGAGCACGGCCGCGAAGCGCTCCGGCATCCGGGCCGCGAGATCCCACGATCCGTAGCCCCCCATCGAGAGTCCCGTGAGAGAGATCCGGGTCGGGTCGATCGGTTCCCGCTGCAGTGTCTCTTCAATCGCCGCGATCACGGCCAGCATGTCGCCCGTCGGCGTTGGGGATTGGGGCGTGCTCACGAGGGCGGACCAGTCGACGTCGACCCACTTCTGGTCGTCGCGGCACTGGGGGGCGAGGACGAAACAGGGGTGGGCCTTTCGGGCGCTCGGCTCGGCGATCCAGGTGGGGAAGTACGTCAGTTGGTTGAGATTGTCGTTGCCACGTTCGCCAGCGCCATGGAGAAAGATCACGAGCGGGTAGCGGGTGCCCGGAGCGATCGCCGCGGGCTTCAGAAGCCGATAGGTGAAGTCGATCGGCGCGGCATCCTTGGCCGGAGCGACGCGGACGGTGCGGGCCTCGTAGAGCTTGTCGAGCTGGTCAGTGGTCAGCGATTCATTGGCCACGGCGGGCTTCTCCTGCGGGGGGGCGGAATCGTCGCCGCGGGTGGCGATGGCCGGGGCTGCCGCGAGGAGGATGCCGAGGGCCAAGCGGGGGCACCAGGACTTTATCTGGGTGGGGCGGGGCATCAGTTCCTCCTTGATTGGAAAGCTTTGCCGGATAGCTGGAGCGGAAAGCTTCGCCGGCAAACGTGGGAGCGGAAAGCGTCGGCTGGGGAATCTTGGAGCGGAGCTCGGAAGATCGTTCGGCGGGTTGCTCAGGCCGTCGGGGCATCGCCAACGACGAGTTTCACGCGTCGCGGCATCCCGAATCGCCCCAGCATCCCCACCGCCCCTTTCGGGAGCCCGAGGAACTCGAGATGTTCAAACCACTTCGGCACGTCGGCAGCGAGTTTGCCGACGGCCGTGCCACGCAGATCGAGCGCCCGGAGATTTTTCAATTCCTTGAGTTGCAAAAGCCCTTCGTCGGTGAGCGTGCCGCCGGCGAGGTCGAGGGTGGCGAGATCCTTGAGCGAATCAGCGCGGAAGCCGAGGAGGATCGCGAACACGTCGTCAGCCCGGGGGCCGCGGACACGAACGGTGACGAGCTTGTCGGCGACGTGGCCGAAATCCTCACCGAAGCTCTTCCGCAGCCAGTCGGCCTCCTCCATCTCGATTTCGCCACCGCGCTCGATGGCCTCCGTGACCACCTCCTGCTGCTGCGCGTAGGCCTCGATCTTTGCGGCCAGCCATTCGAGCTTGCCCGCCTTGAACTGGACGAACTCCTTGGCGTCTTCGTAGGCCTTCTGGAGGCGGACGAACTCCGCCGGATCGCCTCCCCGGTCGGGATGGGCGGCCATCGCCTTGGCGAGATAGGCCTGCTTGACGTCCTCGGCCGTCACCGGCGGGAGGAGCCCCAGGATCGTGAGGCACTCGGGGTGGGATGGATCGTGGCCACGCGGAGACGGAGGGGGCGAGGCCATGGGCAACAGCCTAGGGAACCTGGGAGGGCGGGGAGATGCGAGAGCCTACCCTCGGGCGACAAATCACCGCAACGCGGCCCGGTTCCGGGGGGCGCGGTGCCGGTTCGCCTTGATCGCCGCCGCCGGGTTCCCTAGGTTCCCCAGAGTTCATTCCCGGCAGGACGCCGGGGCCACGACCAAGGAGGGCTTTCGATGCGCCAGGCATGGGGGACGTTCGTCGCTGCCGTGACCAATTCCACTGCGGGGATCCGGTCAGCCGCCACGACAGTCGGCGGGGCACCGGGGCTGCTCGCCGCTGCAGTCATCATCTTGGCCTGCCTCGCCTGGCGCGTAGGGACGGGCGACTCGCAGGCCGATGCCCAGATCCCGCTGCTGCGCCGCAAGGCCCCCGCTGCCGCGGCGCCCCCCGCTGCGGTGCAGAAGGGGACCGAAGCCAAGGCTCCGCAGGCCCCCGTGCGCCAGCTCGCCGCGATGGTCAATGGCGCCGAGATCCCGCAGGCGCAGCTCGCCGACGAATGCGTCGCCCGCCACGGCGCGACAGTCCTCGAGGCGATCGTCAACAAGATGATCATCGAGCAGGGCTGCCGGAAGCAGGGGATCACCGTCGGGCCGGAGGAGGTCGATGCCGAGATCGAGACGATGGCGAAGCGCTTCAATCTTCCCCGTGAGAAGTGGATCGAGCTGATCCGTGACGAGCGCGGTGTGACGCCGCAGCAGTACGCCGACGAGATTGTCTGGCCGATGATCGCCCTGCGACGATTGGCGCACGCCGAGATCGAGCCGACGGCGGAGGAGATCGCCGAGGCCCACGAGCACCAGTTCGGCCCGGCCGTGAAGGCGCGGATCATCGTTCTGCGGACGGCGGCCGAGGCGGAGCGAATCCGCGCTGAGGTGGCCGCGAAGCCGGACGAATTCGGTTCCTTCGCCCGCCAGCATTCAGTCGACGTTGGCAGCGCCAGCGCTAATGGATGGGTGCAGCCGATCCGCCGTCACACCGGCGAGCCGAGGTTCGAGGCTGTTGCCTTCGGCCTCCCCGTCGGCGGCATTTCGCCGGTGGTCCAAGTGGCCGACCAGTTCATCGTCATCAAGTGCGAGGGGCATCTCCCCGCGGCCGACGTGGCGCTCGACGATGTTCGCCCACGGCTCACCGAGGAGCTCCACGAACGGAAGAGCCGGGAGGCCTCCTCCACGGTTTTCCGCCGCCTCCAGGAGGGGGCGAAGGTCGACAACGTCATGAACGATCCCGCCCGGGCGGCAAGCCTGCCGGGGGTGGCGGCGCTGGTCAACGGCGCACCGGTGAGCATCGACCGTGTCCGCCAGGCGTGCCTCGACCGGCACGGTCTGGATGTTCTCGAGGTCCTCGTCACCCGCACTCTTCTCTCCCAGGCGATGGCGAAGAATGAGGTCGGCGTCACGCAGGCCGACATCGAGGCGGAGGTAACGCGCGGCGCCGAGGCGATGGGCTTCCGCCGGGCCGACGGCACCCCCGACACCGCGGCCTGGCTCGAGCGCGTGACGCGCGACGACAAGGTGCCCCTCAAGCACTATCTCGACGACATCGTCCAGCCGACGGTGGCGCTGAAGAAGCTCGTTGGCAAGGTGCCGGTGTCGCAGGAGGACCTCGACAAGGCCTTCGCCGCGACATTCGGGCCGCGGGCGAAGTGCCGCGTTGTGATCCTCGACACCCAGCGCCGCGCGCAGGAGGTGTGGCAGCTTGCCCGTCAGAATCCGAGCGTCGAGCGGATCGGCGATCTTGCCGAGAAATACTCCGTCGATCCGACGACCCGCGCCCTGCGCGGCGAGGTGCCGCCGATTCAGCGCTTCGGCGGCCAGCCCGCCCTCGAGCGCGAGGTGTTTGCACTCAAGCCGGGGGAGCTCTCCGGCGTCGTACAGATCGCCGACCGCTTCATGGTCTTTTTTTGCGAGGGCTTCTCCGACCCGCAGCAGGTGCGCTTCGAGGAGGTCCGCGACGAGCTGTATGTCGACATCGAGGACAAGAAGCAGCGAATCGAGATGGGGCGCTATTTCACCCATCTTCGCGAGGGGGCGGCGATCGACAACTTCCTCGCCGGCACGAGCCAGTCGGCCACGGCTGCCGATGGGACGGCCCTAGCCCGTGGGGCGCCGGCAGCCGGGGCGCCGACGCTCTCCAAGCAGGATCAGGACGAGCTTTCAAGGCCCCGCGCCGGCAGCCGCCGGGCCGTGGCCCCGCCCGCCGCCGATCCGGGGGTCCGCCCGGCGTCATTCGATGCCCCCGCCGCGGCCCGGTGAGGTTGTTTCCCCCAGCCAGTGGGGTCGGGCAGCCCCGGCACCGCTGGCGGAAGGGGGGACTGCGGATGTAGACTCGAAGCGGTTTCCTTCCTGGAAAAACGCTTCATGCCGCCGTCCCCGTCGTCTCGGTCCAACCCTACCCCAACCCCCGCCCCGAGCCCCACCCCCGGCGGCGGATCCGCGGCAGGATCGCCTGGGCAGGGAAACGGCGCTGCGGCCGATCCCTCCCAGCCGGCGAGTCGCCCGACCGGCGGCGGCGATCCGCAGGAAACCGTCGGCCTGGCGAGCCGCCTCGCGGCCCTCGCCCCTTATCCGTTCACGCGGATCAACCAGCTCACCTACAACGCCCGCCGGGCCGGCCGCGATGTCATCGACATGAGCATGGGGAATCCGTCCGATCCCCCGGTGCAGTCGATCATCGACCGGCTCACCGAGGCGGCCAACGATCCCCGCAATCACGGCTATGCCTCGCCGCTGGGGATGGACGCCCTGCGGCGCGAGGTGGCCGCACGCTACCGGCGGCGGTGGGGGGTGATGCTCGACCCGGAGGCGGAGGTGCTCTGTACGCTCGGCTCGAAGGAGGGGATGGGGCATCTCTGCCTGGCGGTTGTCGGCCCCGGGGATGACGTCGTCGCTCCCGCGCCGACCTATCCGGCCCATCTCTCGGCGGTGGTGCTGGCCGGGGGGCGCCCGGTCGCGGTCGAGACGACCGATCCGGCGGCGTTCCTGGCGGGTGTGTCGCGGCTCTGTGCGACGCGGGTGCCGAAGCTCGTGATCGTGAGCTTTCCCCACAATCCGACCGGCACGGTGCTGGCGGAGGGGGCCGGCACGACGACCGCCGATCCGCGCCCGCACGAGTTCTATGTGGAGCTGATCGCGCTGGCCCGTCGCCACTCCTTCCTGGTCGCCTCCGATCTGGCCTACGCCGACATCGCCTTCGATGGATACCGGCCGCCGAGCCTCCTGGCCGTCGACGGGGCGAAGCGGTGTGCGGTCGAGCTCACGACGATGAGCAAGGGCTACAACATGGCCGGCTGGCGGGTCGGCTTCTGTGCCGGAAATCGCGACTTGGTCCTGGCCCTGGCGACGGTGAAGACGTCGTACGACTATGGGATGTTCCGCCCGATCCAGATCGCTGCGATCACGGCTCTGCGGGAGGGGGACGACGCCGTTGATACCCAGGCCCGCGTCTATCAGCGGCGGCGCGATGTCCTCTGCGGCGAGCTGGCTCGTGTCGGCTGGCCGGTGACGCCGCCGCGGGCGGGGATGTTCGTCTGGGCACCGATTCCTCCCCTCGCCCCGGCGGGGAAGCCGGCGGCGGGAGTGGTCCCCACGGCGAACGGAGCGAATGCCGGGCCGCCCGACAGCATGGCCTTCGCCGCCCGATTGCTTGAAGAGGCCGATGTCGCCGTCAGCCCGGGCGCCGGGTTCGGGCCTTCGGGCGAGGGTTTCGTGCGGATGGCCCTGATCGAGAATGAGGCCCGGCTACGGCTCGCCGCCCGCCGGATCGCCCCGCTCTTGGCCGGGGGCCAGAGGGCGTGAACGGATCCGACGGCGCGGCTGCAGGCGGCTGTTACTCGAGCTCCGGGAGGACCGCCTCGGCCTGGGCGGCCTCACGGAGCTTCTCGAGCGCCTTGGCCTCGATCTGCCTGACCCGCTCCTTCGTCACACCGAGCGCTGAGCCGACCTCCTTGAGGGTCTGCGGCTCGAGGCCGCGGTCGAGCCCGTAGCGGCGGATGATGATCGTCTGCTCACGCGAATCGAGACGATCGAGGAATCGCCCGACCTGCTGGAGCCGGTCCGATTCCGCCATCCGCAGTTGGTTCTCGTCGGTCCGCGGGTCGGCGGCGGTCTGGAGCATCTCCATGTCGGCGGCCCGGAAGCGATCGCGGCGCTTGTGCTCGTCGGGGATCGTGCGGGAGTAGTTCTTCATGATCGCCCACGAGGCATAGGTGCTGAACTTGTTGCCACGAGCGTAGTCAAACTTCTCCACCGCGCGGATCAGCGACATGTTGCCGTCGCTGACGAGGTCGAAGAAGCTGTCGCCGGGGGCGACGCGCCGCTTCGCGATCGACACCACGAGCCGGAGGTTCGAGCGCACAAGCCGATTCTTCAGGGCCACGATCTCCAGGTAGATCGCGTCGATCTGGTCCATCAGCCGCGTGCTCGGCTTTTCCTGGTCGAGCTGGTCGCGGAGCTTCTTTGCCCGGTGCTTGAGGAAATTGAACTTCCGGAACAGCCACACCTCCTGCTCCCGCGTCAGCAGTGGCACTTCGTAGAGGCTGGCCAGATAGGCCGGCAGCCCGGTGGGACGGCGGACTCGCTTCGACGGCTCATCGAGGCCCGGGAAGGGCTGGTTGACGACCTCCTCGGCGCTCCGCCGGTCGAAGAGGGCGTTGGGGATGCAGTCGAGGGGGAGGAGCATCGTGTGGGCGGCCCGCTGGGCGAGGATTACCCGGTAGATGCTCGCCTTCGAGCGGTGGTATCGCTTGGCGATCGACTCGACCGGCTCGCCGTGCGACCAGAGCTGGAAGATCCGCTCGCACGTCTCCGGGCGGAGCCGGCCGTCGGCGGCCGGGAAGACCTCGGCGCCGGGGTGCTCTTGGTCGTGGTGCTTGATCGTGTAGCGGATCGTCTCGATGCTTCGGTTGAGGCGATTGGCGATCCGGCGATGGACGTCGGCCGGGCAGGCGCCCGCGGCCCCAAGACGGCGGGCCCAGCCGATGATCTTCCCGTGCTCCTCGGTAGAAAGCTGGCTGAAGCGACTCCCCCGCTCAATCCGCAGAGGATTCTTGGCGACGAATTGCTCGACATCGGCAGCGAGGAATCCGACGCGCTTCCGCCCGCCGACATCGTGGCTGCGGGCGACGAGGCCGTGGGCCCGCCACCGCGAGATCGTCTTGGTGGAAACGTTGAACCGGCTGGCGAGCTCCTCAATGGAGAGCACGCCATCGAGGGCCATGGGCTGAACCATCCCTGCGCCATCGGCGCTGGCGCCAATTGCCTCGGCGGCGGGCTGGGGCTGGAAATCGATCTGCTCTTCCATGAACAGGCGCACGACAGGACCTTGGGAATCAGAACGCATCGCTTTCCTCCTTGGCCGGCCATCCGAAGCCGGTCGTTGTGTTTGGTCGCAACCGGGCCTGCGGGCGACCCCTGACTTCGCCCGCGGCCCCGATGCTCCGAGACAGTGTTTCACGCAACCTTCATTGCTGGCAATCGAACCGCCCGGCGGTGTTCACCGCCAGCCACTCGACCTGCCGAAACGTGCACCGCGACGCCGATGTCCTCGGAGAGGTGTCCCGCGGCCCGTGGCCGGGAGGGACGCTTGCGGTGAGCTGTCGCACGATTCCGGGCCGGTGCCTTGCCAGGCCGGCGCTGATTCGGAATCGTCTGGGTGGGCCTTCCTCTGCCCCCCGTCCCGTATTTGGAACGCCGAGTTATACGGCCGAGGTCGGGAAAGGTTCTTCGCCCCCCGCCTGGTTCTCCAGCTTTTTTCTGCGACGCCTTCCAGGGAGGGTCTTCAGAGCCCCTTTTCCGTCCCGCAAGTCTCTTCTACGTTGAGGCTTATGGATTTTCGTCGGGGCCCAATCCTGAGCCTCCTTTTGACCCTGTTGTACAAAGAGTCTGCTCACACTGGGCAAGCTGCGCCACTAGACACCTAGTATCGGGGGGGGTTCTGCGGGGGCGAAGCACCTGTGGGAGCGTGGGATGGATACAACGGTGGCGTCGTGCTGGGGGGCGCTCGGGGCGGTTTTCAGCCCGACTTTTTCCCCTGCCCCGCGGCTGGCTGACCCCGCTTGACTCCTCCGGTGGCCGCATGGAATACTCGGCGATTCCGACCGCGGCGACTGCGCTCCGGTTTTGCGCTCGTGGCCACTTGTTGCCGCTCGTGGCTGTTGGTGGCTGTTG
>SIAG01000006.1 GCA_009691925.1 Planctomycetaceae bacterium | reverse complement strand
GCCCGATGCTCCTCATCAGCCTGGCCGGGTCGGTCGTGTTCTACGCCCTCTACGGGTTTGCCGTGACCATTCCGCCGGAGCGGGCTGCCCTTGCGCTTGGCCTGATGATGCTCGCCCGGATCGGCGCCGGGATCGCCGGAGCGAGCGTGGGAACCGCCGCCGCGGTGATCGCCGACTGCACGACCCCGCAGAATCGCTCCCGCGGGATGGCGCTGATCGGGATCGCCTTCGGGGCCGGCTTCACGCTCGGCCCGCTGATCGCCTACTTCGGAATGCGGCTCTTCAACGACCAGCCGTGGGCGGTCGGGGCCCTCGCCTCGGCCCTCTCCGCGGTGGCGTTCCTGTTCGCGTTCTTCGTCTTCCGCGAGACCCGCGATCCGGCGAACCGGGCCGCCAAGGACTTTTTCAGCGTCAGCCGTTCGGCCCGCGTCCTCGCGATCCCGGCGGTTGGGGCCCTCGTGCTCATCTACTTTCTCTCGATCTTCTCCTTTGCCAACTTCGAGGCCACGCTCGCCCGCCTCACCGAGGAGGCCTTCGGGATGTCCGACGACGACAACTTCCTCGTCTTCGCCGGCATTGGCTTTGTGCTCATGCTCGCCGGCGGCAGCTACCGTCCACTCGCGAAGCGGGTGTCGGAGACACGGCTGCTGACCGTCGGGCTGCTGTTGATGGCCACCGGCCTGGCGGTGGTCGGCGCGGTGGCGGGGATTGTCCACAGCAGCGCCGGGGAGGGGCTCTCGTCGTCGTTGGTGCGCGGACTTTTCTATGCCGCTGCCGGGCTGTCGGTGTGGGGATTCGCATTCGTCAATCCGTCGGTCTCGTCGCTCATCTCCCGCCATGCCGATCCGGCGAACCAAGGGGAGGTTCTCGGCGTCAATCAGTCGTTCGCCTCGCTAGGGCGGATCCTCGGGCCGTTTTGCGGGTCGGTGCTGTTCACGCTCCATCCGTCGCGGGTCCTTCCCTACGCCGTGGCGGTGGTCACGCTCCTCGGCGTGCTGGCACTCGTCCGCCGGACGACCGCCGACGGGGCCCGGGCGCCGGTCGGGGTCTGACGCCGCCTTGCCAGGGAGGGGAATAATGGTCGAAATCGCTTTTCCGCAGGGCTGTGGCCTGTTGGTCGTGGGGCATGGCACGGCCGATCGGGTCGGCGAGGGCGAGACCCGGCAACTCGCCGGGCACGTCGCCGACGCGGCCCCCGGGGTGGCCGTCGAACTGGGCTTTCTGGAGGTCATTGGGCCGAGCGTCGGCGAGGCCCTGCGGCGGCTGTGCGAACGCGGGGTCGATCGCGTCGTCGCGGCGCCGCTGTTGCTCTTCACCGCCGGCCATGCCCGCCGCGACCTCCCGGAGGCGCTGGCGCTGGCGGCCGACGCGGAGCGGGTCCCCGTCTGCCAGTCAGCGGCGCTGGGAATCCACCCCGAGCTCGTCCGTCTCTCACGGGCTCGGCGCGAGGAGATCGGCCGGACCCTCGCGCCGCTCGCTCCCGGGCTCGAGGCGCTCGTGTTCGTCGGCCGGGGGGCAAGCGATCCCGGTGCCGCGGGGCAACTGCTGGCCTTTCTCGAGGCGACGCGGGCCTGTGGGGCGGCCGCCATCTGCCATTCGGGAGAGCCGGCGGCAACCTGCGGCCGCGGGCTCCACCCCGCCGCGTGCGTGGGCTTGCCGATTCCGCCGGGGCCGGGGCGGGTGGCCGTGGGGTTTGTCGCCGCCGCCCGGCCGACGGTCGAGGAGGCGCTCGACGCCGTCGTCGATCCTTCGCTCCCCGGAGTCGTCCCGAGCCGTGTCCTCGTGCAACCGCATCTGCTCTTCCGCGGCCGGGTCGAAGAGCAGGTGCGCGAGGCGGTCGACCAGGCCCGAGCACGCCATCCGGCGATCGAGTGGGTCGTTGTCCCCCGTCTCGGGGCCGAACCCGACGTGGCTCGGGCCGTGGTGGCCAGAGCGCTCGAAACCTTGGGGAAAGTCGAGAGATGACTTTTCCGCGGACGATTCCCGCGCCCGCTGGGCGAGGCGGGTCGATTTTTACCTCGTCAGGGAGGAAGGAACCTGTCACAATGCCTGATCTGGTCAGAGGAAACGCGTAGTGAAGGAGTCAGGCGTGGACACGACGGTCATCGATGCGTCCCAAGGTCGGTTGAACAGACCGACGGCAGCGGCTCGCCTCGGGGAAGCGGCTTCCCCGGTGAGGCTCGGCCGCTGGCTGCTTGTCGTGGTGGCGCTGCTCCCCCTCGGGCGGCTGTCTGCCCAGGATCCGGCGCCAGCGCCCGCAGCGGCTACCAAGCCCGGGCCGAACGACCGCCAGATCACGCTGGCGGTGAAGAGCTACATCGAGCGCGAGCACTTCACCCACCATCCGATCGACGACGAGATCGCGGGCCGCTGGTTCGGGATCTTTCTCGAGGCCCTCGACCCGATGAAGATCTATTTCCTCCAGAGCGACGTCGACGGCTTCGTCCCGAAGCGGGAGATGCTCGACGATCTCGTCAAGCGGGGGGATGTCTCCTTTGCCTACGAGGTCTTCAAGCGGTTTCTCGAGCGGGTCGACTCGCGCGTGCCGCTGGTGGAGAAGTTTCTCTCCGAGCCGCTCGATTTCACCCAGGATGAATCGATCATCGTCGACCGCGACGAGACGAAGTGGGCCCAAAACGAGGCGGAGGCGGTCGACAACTGGCGGAAGCGAATCAAATACGACCTCCTGATCCAGAAGATGGACAAGACCCCCCCCGAAGAGGCCAAGGATAAGCTCTCGCGGCGCTATCGCAGCTTCGCCAAGCGGATGCACCAGATGACCGCCGACGAGCTCCTCGAGTCGTATCTCACCAGTCTGACGAGCTCGCTCGACCCGCACACGAGCTTCATGTCCCCCGGCACCCTCGAGAACTTCGAGATCGGGATGCGGCTCCAACTCGACGGCATCGGGGCCTCGCTCAAGGGCGAGGATGGCTACACCACCGTGGCGGAGATCGTCCCTGGGGGAGCCGCCGACCGTGACGGCCGGCTGACGAAGAAAGACCGCGTCATCGGCGTGGGGCAGGGGACCGAAGGCGACATCGTCGATGTCGTCGACATGAATCTCAACGAGGTCGTGAAGCTCATCCGCGGCAAGCGGGGGACGATCGTCCGCCTCAAAGTCATCCCTGTCGGTCAGACGGCGCCGAAGGAATACGACATCACCCGCGCGAAGATCGAGCTCAAGGACAGCGAGGCCCGCGGCGAGCTGATCGAGACCGGCCGCAAGCCCGACGGCACGCCTTGGCGGATCGGTTACATCAATCTGCCGAGCTTCTATATGGACATGGCCGGGGCCCGGCAGGGGCAGGCCGACTACAAGAGCAGCACCCGCGACACAAAGAAGCTGATCGACGACTTCCGCACGAAGGGGGTCGACTGCATCTGCCTCGATCTGCGCAACAACGGCGGCGGCTCGCTCCCCGAGGCGATCTCGCTGACGGGCCTGTTCATCGACAAGGGGCCGGTCGTGCAGGTCAAGGACGCCGAGAAGCGGGTCCAGCAATATGACGACGTAGATGCCGGTGTTTCCTGGGACGGCCCCCTTGTCGTTCTGGCCAACAAGTTCAGCGCCAGCGCCAGCGAGATCGTCGCCGGGGCGATCCAGGACTACGGCCGCGGGCTCGTCATCGGCGACAACGCGACGCACGGCAAGGGAACGGTGCAGAGCCTCATCGATCTGGGGCGGCAGCTTTTCCAGCGCCTCCCCAACGCCCCCTCGCTGGGGGCGATCAAGATCACGATGCAGCAGTTTTACCGCCCCGGCGGGCTCTCCACGCAGCTCGAAGGGGTGAAGAGCGACGTCGAGCTGCCGAGCATCACGACGCACCTTCCGGTGGGCGAGGGGGATCTCGATCACGCGATCGAGTTCGACAAGGTGCCCCCGGCGAATTTCCAGCCGAGTGGGCGCGTGCCGCCAGCCATCCTCTCCACGCTCCGCGAGCGCTCCGGGCAACGTGTGGCGTCCAGTGGCGACTTCGACAAGGTTGCCCGCGACATCGAGCAGTACAAGCGGCGCAAGAGCGAGAAGACCGTCTCGCTCCGCGAGGATGAGTTCGCGAAGCAGTGGAACGAGGGAAAGGCCGCCGACGA
Source organism: Planctomycetaceae bacterium (assembly GCA_009691925.1). Lineage (GTDB taxonomy): Bacteria > Planctomycetota > Planctomycetia > Pirellulales > UBA1268 > QWOP01. The sequence continues at coordinate 22,524 of SIAG01000006.1, read as the reverse complement.
CGAAGAGAAGAAGCTCGAGGAGCAGGCTGATCCGCAGCGGCCGATCGTGAAGCGCGACTACTACTTCGAGGAGGCGATGAGCGTCGTCACCGATTACCTCGCGGCCCTCTCCGGCGGCGTCGACAGCCTCGCCAAGGTTGTTCCTGTGGCGGCCGAACAGGCCGATGCCCCCAGCCCGGCTCCCGCGATCCAGTAGCGATTCACGAGCGATTCTTTCATCAGTTTCCTCGATTCCCCCCCCAGTTCCTTCAGTCAGGGGCTCATCGATGTGGCGTGTGGCGCTTCTCTTCGCGGTGATGGCCGCTGGGCCTCGGATGAGCGCTGGCGCCGAGCCCCCAGCAGAGGGGACGGTGCAGGAAGAAAAGGTCTTCGAGCGGGAGATCACGGTCACCGCGCGGCTCAAGTATCTCCTCTGGCTGCCCGCCGGCTACGAGTCCGGTACGGATCGCTGGCCGCTCCTGGTCTTCCTCCATGGAGCGGGTGAGTCGGGGGATGATCTCGGGAAGGTCAAGGCCCATGGGCCGCCGAAGCTGATCGCCGCCGGCGATCGGGCCTTCCCCTGCATCGTGGTCTCCCCCCAGAGCCCCGGCCGGGGCTGGAATCCCGACGTGCTCGCGGCGCTCGTTGACGAGATCTGCCGGGACTACCGGGTCGACGAGGATCGGATCTGGCTGACCGGGCTGTCGATGGGGGGCTTTGGCACCTGGTCGCTGGCGGCGGCGAAGCCCGATCGCTTCGCCGCGATCGTGCCGATCTGCGGCGGTGCCAATCCATCCCAGGCCGACAAGCTCCTCGGCATCCCCATCTGGGCCTTTCACGGCGCGAAGGACTTCGTCGTCCCGCTCGCGTCATCGCAGGCAATCGTCGACGCGATCAAGGCGAAGGGGGGCGAGCTGAAGTTCACGGTCTATCCCGAAGCCGGGCACGATTCTTGGACGGAAACCTACGCCGATCCGGCGCTGTGGGATTGGCTCTTCGCCCAGTCGCGTGGCCAGGGCCGGAGCGAATCGACGCCGGCGAAGTGAGCCTCGGCCCGGCCAGTGGCACCGTCACGCGTCACGACAGGATCGGCGTGAGGACGTGACCGTGAACGTCGGTGAGGCGGCGATCGACACCGTTGTGCCGCCACGTCAGCTTCGTGTGCTCGAGGCCAAGCAGCCGCAGCACCGTGGCGTGGACGTCGTGAACGGTCGTCGGATTTTCCCGGTCGAGCGGCTTGTAGCCCCACTGGTCGCTCTCCCCGTGCGTGATCCCGCCGCGGATGCCCGCTCCGCACAGCCAGTTGGTGAACACGAACGGATTGTGATCGCGCCCCCGGCCCGCCTGGGAGCTCGGCATCCTTCCGAACTCGGTCGTCCAGACAACGAGTGTGTCGTCGAGCATGCCACGCTGGTCGAGATCCTTGATGAGGGCCGCCGCCCCGTGCGCCATGCCGCGGGCGAGCGGCCCGTGATCGCGCTCGACGTCCTCGTGGGAATCCCAGTTGCGGCGTGGGAAGCCGTTGTCATTGCCGCTCCAGACCTGCACGAAGCGGACGCCGCGCTCGAGGAGTCGGCGGGCGGTGAGGCACTTGAGGCCGAAGTGGTGGGTTTCCTCCGGAACATTGATCTCGGTCGGCCAGTCGGTCTTGCCCGGCTCGACGCCGTACATCCGCAGGACATGCTCCGGCTCGTCGGCCAGTGACAGCGCTTCAGGGGCCGCCAGCTGCATCCGCGCTGCCAGTTCGTAGGTGCGGATCCGGGCCTCAAGGCGCCCGTCGCCGCCGCGGCCGTCGAGGTGGGCCCGATTGAGACGCGCGAGCGCGCGCCTGGTGGCGGCGTCGGAGTCAGTCGTCAGCCACTGGGCCGAGGCGTGGGGATGGAGGTCGGCGATCGGCTCGGCGGCCCCGGGCTGGACGACCGTGCCGCTGTACTGGGCGGGGAGGAAGCCGGCGTCCCAATTCTTGACGCCGTTGGAGCCGTAGCCCCGGTGATCGGGGAGGACGACGAACGTGGGGAGGTTGTCATTGAGCGAGCCGAGCGCGTAGCCGACCCAGCAGCCAGTGCCGGGGAATCCAGGGAGAATGAATCCGGTCGACTGGAGGAGCGTCGCCGCGGAGTGAACCCCCGACGTGCTGACCATGTTGTGGATGAAGGCCATCCGATCGACGACCGCGCCGAGCGGGGCGACGGCGTCGGAGAGCATCTTGCTGCACTCCCCGTGGGCCTTGAAGTCCCACACCGGCTTGAGCCACGGCCCCAGGCCATTTTGAAAGGCCTCAACCGGCTCGCCGAAATCGCTCTCCTCGCCGTGCCGCTTGACGAGCTCCGGCTTGTGGTCCCAGAGATCGATGTGGCTGGCGGCGCCCGCCATGAACAGCTGCACAACGCGCTTCGCTTTGACCGGAAAAACGAGGGCCGGATGCGTGTCCCCCGGGGGGGGCGCCTCGGCGGCGAGGAGCGACGAGAGGGCCATCCCCCCGAGGCCGCCGGCGGCCGTGGAGAGCCAGCCGCGCCGCGAGAGGGGCGAGCCGTTGCCGTGCGGGAAGGCCGAGCCATTGTGGGATGCAATTGTCATGGAGCCTCCGGGGGGCCGCCCGTGGGACGGGCCGCCGAGTCATCGAATCAATCGACGAACGTAAACTCATTGAGGTTGACGAGCGTCCGACAGACGGCGGGAAGGCCGTGGGAGCGGAGCAACTCGACAAGTACCCCCCTCTCCTCATCGGTCGGCGCCCGTCCGAAAGCGATGCGCAAGGCGCGATCGACCTGGGCATCGGGGTCGTCCCCCGCCTCGCGGGCCACGCGCGCGGCAAACTCCACCGCTTGCGTCGTCATGAAGCCGTTGTTGAGCAGCGCCAGAGCCTGGATTGCCGAGAGGCTCTCGTTGCGCTTCTCGACCCGCATCGATGGATCGGCACAGTCGAGGCTCGTCATGAACGGCTGCGTCTGACTGCGGACGATGAAGCGGTAGATGCTCCGCCGCCAGGTGGAGCGGTCGGCCGGATCGGCGAGGTCGTAGCGGTAGTGGGGGGAGTGCTCCGGGTGCTCGATGCGGAAGTCCTGCCAGCCCGGGCCGCCGGCCGTGGGATCGAGCGTGCCGGCGGTGGCGAGGACCGCATCGCGAATCGCTTCGGCTTCGAGTCGACGGCGGTTCTGCCGCCACAACCGGGCGTTGCTGGAATCGATGGCGGAGCTTGACGAGTCGTCGTCGGCCCGCTGTCGCCAGGTGGCACTTCCGACAATCAGGCGATGAAGGTTCTTGAGCGAGCCACCTTGATCACGGAACTTCCCAGCCAGCCAGTCGAGGAGGGCCGCGTGGCTCGGCGGCGAGCCCATCCGGCCGAAATCACTGGGCGTGTCGACGATGCCGCGGCCGAAATGATGGAGCCAGGCCCGGTTGACGGCGCTCCGCCAGGTGAGCGGGTTGTCGGGGGAGACAAGCCATTCGGCGAGAGCCTTGCGGCGGGCCCCTTCCGGGGCGTCGGGGGGAAGCTCGAACCGGGGCGCGAGCATCGTGAGCGCCGAGAGCGCTCCGGGGCCGACCTCGCGGCCCGGCGCGCTGACGTTGCCGCGAGCAAGGACGTGGATCGGGCGCGGGATCCCGCCGCGCTGCGTCGCCGTCACCGTGTAGAGCGGCCGCAGCGCCGGTAGGGCCTCGCGCTGCCGGGTGACGCCGGCAAGGTCTTCGTCGACCGCCCGCAGGCCGTCGGTCACTTCGAGGGGCACCTTCGCCAGGAGCTCGTCACGCTCCCGGCGGAGGGCGATCGCGTCGCCGCTCGGGCTCGGAAACTCCCCGTCGACGAGATTTGCCCGCTGCCAACGCGGCGGGGCCTCGATCGAATCGATGGAGGTGACGGTGGCGCCACGGGCCACGTTCGTGCCGTCGGCATCGAGGAGATCGAGCTCGGCGATCGCCGCGATAAAGTCGTTCTGCCGCTGGGCGAGGCGTGTGGCGGTGACGCGGACGTAGCGGCTGCCGCCGGACACCGTGTCGACGGTGAAGACTTGAGGCACCGTGCCGGGATTGGGGAGATTGTCGGCGCCGGAGTCGGCAAGACGAACGACGTTCGTCGCGAATGTGGGGTCGCTCGAGCCCTCGATCCGGAACCGACGGGGGAATCCGAACCCGGCGCCAATTGCATTGAAATCATCGTGGCAGGGGTGGAGGACAACGCGCGTGATCGCGACCTCGCGGCCGAGATCGACCTGGACCCATTTCTCCGTGTCGGCGGCCGTCGGGCCGCTGGCGGCAACGATCTCCGAATGCCAGCCGAAGGCAGGCGTGGCGTTGCCTCCACCGGGGGCGGCGAGGGCCTTGTCGATCTCGGCCAGACGGGCACCCGCTGCGTCGGCCCGCCGGGCCTCAAGAGCTTTTCTCAGGCCGTCGAGAACGGTGCGGCGGACATCGAGCGCGGCATGCGCCTGCATCACGGCGGGATCGGGGGAGTAGGTCCGCTCGCTGCGGTCGAGGGCGGCGAACACAGCCTGGAGGGAGTAGTAATCCTCCTGGGAGACAGGATCGAACTTGTGGGCATGGCACTGGGCGCACTGGATCGTGACGCTCGCGAAGGTGCCGATCGTGTTGGCGACCATATCGTCGCGGTCGAGATGGCGGGCGATCTTGCCGTCGGTCTTCGTCTCCGGCACCTCGACATGGCCGATGAAGTCCCACGGGCCAGCGGCGAGCATGCCGGTCGCCTCGATGGCGCCTGAATCATCGGGGCGGAGAACGTCGCCGGCGACTTGATAGGCCACGAACTGGGCCCAGGGGAGGTCGGCATTGAGAGCGCCGATCACCCAGTCGCGGTAGGGCCAGGCATTGGGGCGCTGTTTGTCCTTGTCGTAGCCGTGCGTGTCGCCGTAGTGGACGACATCGAGCCAGTGTCGCGCCCAGCGCTCGCCGTAGCGCGGCGAGGCGAGCATCTGCTCGACGAGATTTTCATAGGCCGCAGGGTCAACGTCGGCGACGAAGGCATCGATCTGTTCTGGTGTCGGCGGGAGGCCGAGGAGATCGAAAGAGAGGCGGCGGATGAGCGTCCGCCGGTCGGCCACGGCCGTGGGGCGCATCCCCTCTTTGGCGAGCGTGGCCCGCACGAAAGCGTCGATCGGGTTGCGGTCGGGCTCGACGCCGGGAAGAGCCTGAAAGGCCTCCACTGCCGCCGGCGGATCAGGGCGGCGGATCGGCTGCCAGGCCCAATGGTCGAGACGCGGGTCGCGGTCGGCGTCCCCTTCGGCACCGAGCCAGGGGAGGCCATCGGCCAGCCAGGCACTGATGCTCGCGATCTCGTCTGCCGTGAGCGGGGCCCCAGTGGGGGGCATCCGTTCGTCGGCGTCGGCGGAACGGATCCGGTCGAGGAGCTCCCCTTCGGTGCCGGAGCCAGCGATGGCGACAGGGCCGTACTCGCCCCCGCGGAGGACGCTCCCGCGCGAATCGAGCCTCAAGCCCCCTTCCTGTGCGTCCGCGCCGTGGCATTCGACACAGCGGGCCGCGAGCAGCGCCCGGGCGCGGTCATGCCGATCGCCGTCGGCGGCCATGGACGGCTGAAGGGGGAGCAACAGCCCGACGACGATCGCCAACCGGCACCGGACCGAAAGCAGCAAAACCATGATTCGCCTCCCGGCTCTTCAGTTTACCCTGCGGCGGGACGCTTCGATGAGGGGCGTCAGGCCGGGGAGATTTCCCGGTCAGGAGAGGATCCCGCGGATGAGACGGCCGTGGACGTCCGTCAAACGCCGATTGACGCCGTTGTGGTAGTAGGTGAGCTTTTCGTGGTCGATGCCGAGGAGGTGGAGGATCGTGGCGTGGAAGTCGGGGATCGTCACCTCGTCCTCCACGACGCCGTAGCCGACATCGTCGGTCGCGCCGTGATGGTGGCCTCCCTTGACGCCGGCCCCGGCGAGGAAGCAGGTGAAGGCCTTGGGGTGGTGATCGCGGCCGGTGGCGCCGATCCCTTGTGTCACCGGACTGCGGCCGAACTCCGTCGACCAGACGACGAGCGTGTCGTCGAGCATGCCACGGTCCTTGAGATCCTTGATCAGCGCCGCGACCGGGCGGTCCATCGTCGCGGCCTGCGTGTCGTGGTTCTCCTGCATGTTCTCGTGGCCGTCCCAGTTGATCCGTGGGCTGCCGAACGAGCCGCCATTGAACAGCTGCACAAACCGCACACCCCGTTCTAGGAGCCGGCGGGCCATCAGGCAGTTGCGTGAAAAACCCTTGTTCGTCGGATCGTCGATACCGTACAGCTCGCGGACGGCCGCCGGCTCGTCGTCGAAGCTGGTCGCCTCGGGGATGCTGACCTGCATCCGGGCCGCCAACTCGTAGGACCGCAGCCGGGCCGCGAAGTCGGTGTCGCCGGGGTGGAGCCGGGCGAAATCGCTGTTCATGGTCTCGAGGAGACGAAGATCGGCCACGCGATCGGCCGGGGAGAGGCCCGCGGGCGTGCGGAGGTCGGCAATCGGGTCGACGCCGTCGGTACGGAAGGCGACTCCCTGATGGTTGGCAGGGAGAAAGCCACTGGTCCAGTTGATCGATCCGCCGGCCGGCTGGCCGCGGGGATCGGGGAGGACGACGAACGCCGGGAGGTCTTCGTTGACCGTTCCCAGGCCGTAGCTCAACCAGGCCCCCATGCAAGGGAAACCGTTGAGCGTGAAGCCACTGTTCATCTGGAAGGTGGCCGGCGTGTGGTTGTTGCTCTTGGCGACCATCGAGTGAATGAAGCAGAGGTCGTCGGCGCAGCTGGCCAGATGGGGCAAGAGGCTGCTGACCCACGAGCCACTCTCCCCGTGCTTGGCGAACGGGTAGACGCTCTTCATGAGCATCCCCGGCTGGCCGAAGAATCCCAGATTCTCCCCCATCCCCTCGAGCGACTTTCCATCCAGTCGCTCGAGCTCGGGCTTATGGTCGAACGTCTCGAGATGACTGACGCCGCCGCTGCAGAAGATCTGCACGACACGCTTCGCCTTGGCGGGGAAGTGGAGGCCGGAGCCCGCACCGGCTGGGACGCGGCCCGGCGTCGTTGCCGACGACTCCCGGGCGAGCAGCCAGGAGAGGGCGATGCTCGCCAGACTGCCGCTGGAGCTGGAGAGGAAGTGGCGGCGGGGGACGAGCGGGGCTGGAGCCACGGGCTGAGCTGCTGCCGGCAGGAATTCATTGGACATAGAGAAACTCGCTGGAGTTCAGGAGGGCCCAGCAAACACTTGCCAAGCCCCGGGCCTGGGCGGCGGTGACGGCCCGGTGCCGTTCCTCGGCGGTCGCTCGTCGCCCCAAGGCCAGCTCGTAGGCGCGATCGATCGCGACGGTCAATTCGCCCCCGGCTGCTTCGAGCGCACGCCCGGCCAGCCGGTCGGCCTGCCGCTGGACAAAGCTGTTGTTCATCAGCGCCAGCGCCTGCAGCGGCGTGATCGTCTCGCCACGTGTCGGCGTCTTCACCGACGGGCTCGGGCAATCGAAGGCGTCGAGGAGTGGCTCCTTCCCCGAGTTGACGTTCATCCGGTAGACGGTGCGGCGGTTGTACTGGGGATCGTCGCGGTCGACGGGGTGATAAAAGGTGGCGTTGAAGCTCGTCGTCGTGAAGGGACGGAAGCTCGGGCCCCCCACGGCTGGGTTGAGCTCCCCGCTGACGGCGAGCATGGCGTCGCGTACCACCTCGGCCTCGAGCCGCCGCGGTGGGTAGCGCCACAGAAGGATCGTGTCGGCATCGATGGCCGCCGCCGTCTCGTCGTGGGTCGAGGCCTGTCGGTAGGTCGAGGAAAGGAGGATGGCGCGGTGGAGGGGCTTGAGCCGCCATCCCCCGCGCACCAGTTCCCCAGCCAGAGAGTCGAGCAGCTCGGGATGGCTCGGTCGGCCGCCATTGAGCCCGAAATCGCTCGGCGTTGCCACGAGCCCCCGGCCGAAGTGGTATTGCCAGATGCGGTTGGCGATCACGCGGGCGGGGAGGGGATTGGCCGGATCAGCGATCCAGGCAGCGAACCGCTTCCGCCGCTCCGCTTCGGGGGCCTCTGGTGTGAGCCCCAGATCGGCATTGACCGCGGTGATGGAGGAGAGCCCGGCAGGCGTCATGATCGCACCGGGAGACGTGACGCTGCCACGGTGGAGGAGGGCGGTCGGCGGGGGCTCGACACGGACGCCGACATACGACAGCTCGGCGGTGGCGGCGGACGCCTCGGCCTCCTTCTTCAAGCCATCGATCCGCGCCGTCGCCCCGGCGTGGCTGGCCCGCTGGGCATCGTCGAGGCAGGCCAGGATCTCACCCTTTGAGAAGGCGAAGCCCCCCGCCCGGAAGGTGGCGGCCACCTGGGCGTCGTCGAGGGCTGTGGCGTGGAGGGCGGCCTGGAGGATCTCACCGTCGAGGAATCCGTTGCCGGCGCCATGGTGCCGCAGCCCGAGGAGGACCGTCGCCCCCCCCTTCTCAAACGTCCGCAGCCCCGCCGCGGGGACATACGGGGGCGCATAGCGCTCGCCGTTGCGGTAGAGCGTGATGCTGTTGTCGGCCCGGTAGACCGCCGCCATGTGGATCGGTTGCCCGGCTGGCGATGTTTCCGGCGGGGCCTCGAGGTCGTGCGTCCGGACGAAGCCGCCGCTCCCGGCGATCCATTTCCGCGGCTGCCGTTCGCCGAACACGAGCGCATCGAAATCGCGGTCGGCGCTGGTTTCGATCGAGATCGCTGCTCCGCCCCCCTGGTCGAGATCCGACAGCACCACCCAGGCCTCGAGGGTCTTCTCCCGGATTGATTCCGGGATCGGATCACTTTCGAAGGAAGACTGGGTCTCCTTGTGGAGTCGGAGCCTTCCCGCCACGATCTCGGCGCCCCCGTGGAGCTTTCCGCCGGCAGGCTGGGCGCCATCCCGGAACGTCCAGCGGATCAGCGGCGCAGGGCCGGGGGGGAATGCGACACGATTATGGGAGCGCTGGGCGGCCCGTCGGGCCCCTTCCCGCTCCAGATCGGCAATCGTCGTCCGTTCGGCGGCGATCGCCTCGGTGCGGGCCGCGGCCTCTCGCTCGCGGACGGCGATCTCGACCGGGGAAGTGATCGGCCGCTCCCCGTGCTTGACACCGTCGAAGACCGCCTTGATGCGGAAGTAGTCCTCCTGGGGCACCGGGTCGAACTTGTGGCGATGACAGCGGGCGCAGTTGAGCGTCAGGCCGAGGAAGGTCTGGCCGACGACGCTGATCATGTCCTCCATCTCCTCCTCGCGGGTGTTGGCACGCTGCGTGGCGTTGGCCTGGGCGTTGCCGGCCCTGTCCCAGGCGCCGCAGACGAGCATGCTCGTGGCAATGATGCCGTCGCTGGTCACCGGTTCGAGAACATCGCCGGCAAGTTGTTCCTGCATGAAACGGTCGTAGGGCTTGTCGTTGTTGAAGCTCCTGATGACGTAGTCGCGGTAGTGCCAAGCCCGGTCGCGTGGATGGTCGTATTCAAAACCCTCGCTCTCGGTATAGCGGACGATGTCGAGCCAGTGCCGTCCCCAGCGTTCGCCGTAGTGGGGCGAGGCGAGGAGCTCGTCGACGAGCCCAGCCCAGGCGACATCGGAGGGATCGGCCATGAAGGCATCGACCTGCTCGGGGCTCGGAGGCAGCCCGATCAGATCGATGAACAGGCGCCGGATGAGGATCTTGGGATCGGCGGGGCGGGAGGGGGCGAGGCCGGATGCCCCGAGCCGCTCGAGCACCCAGGCATCGATCGGGCCACGCGCCCACGGATCGAGCGCTGTGTCCGGGAGCGGCGTTTCCCGGAGCGGCTGGAGCGACCACCAGTCCCGGCCGGCGCGCTTCTCCGTGCTGAAAGCGAGGGGGTCGAGCGGCGTTTGCCCCCAGGGGCTCCCGGCTTCGAGCCAGGCCCGCAGCAGCGCCTTCTCTGCCGGCGGAAGCGGGTGCTCGGGGGGCATCTCGTCCCCTTCCACCCGCTGCCAGAGAAGGCTTTCGGTCTTGCCCGGCTCGAGGGCCGGTCCGCTCTCTCCTCCCTTGGCTGCCGCGGCCGCGTCGATGAGCGACAGCCCCCCGTCGGGGTCGAGCCCGGAATGGCATTCGAGGCAGCGCGAGACGAGAAGCGGGGCGATCTGCCGGTCGAAGTCGACGGCGGGGAGTTGCGGCGCCTCCGCAGCAGTGCCCAGCGCTGGCGCGATCGCGGCGCCGATCGCGATCAGGATCAGGGTGAACGGGCGGAGGCTCATGAAAGATCCCCGTGACGTGCGCAGGCCCACGAAGGGGTCCACGGAAGCAGAACAAACTCGGTTCGCGCGTCCCCGGCGAGAACAGAGCCACCGGCACCGGTCGTCCCATCGGACGTGGGCAGCCACATGGAACGTGGGGAGCCACATGAAACGTGGGGAGTCACATGGAACGTGGGGAGCCACATGGAACGAAAATCCTTGTTAACGTTAGATCGACGGCGCAGCCGCGTCAACGAGCTTTCCCGTCGGGGGATTGGCCAAACTCCCGGAAGCTCTCCGAATGAACCACGCCGCGCACCAGGGCCTTGATGGGATGGCCCTGTGGGGCGGTCTGGCGGAGGATTCCGTCGACACTGACCCTGTCAGCGGGCACCAGTTCGCGGCCGAGCGCGAAACGGAGGAGATGGCAGGTGAAGGCCCTGGCGAACCGCTCCCGCTCCGCCAGCATCGCTCCCTTGAATCCGACGGCGCCCTCGAAGGGGTGCTTGCGGAAGAGCGTGCCGCTGGCATCGACGTCGCGGCCGCTTGAGTAGCGGTCGCGCCACCGTCCGGTGATGTCGTAGTTCTCCAATGCGAAGCCGAGGGGATCGAGTTTCGTGTGGCAGCCCGCGCAGGAGGGATGCTCGCGATGGGCCGCGAAATGCTCGCGGATTGTCAGGCTCGGATCGGCCTGATCCTCGGCGAGTGGCGGGACGTCGGCGGGGGGCGGGGCCGGTGGATCGTTGAAGATGACGTCTACGATCCACACGCCGCGGGCGACCGGGTGGGTGCGCTTCGGGCCGGATGTCATGCTCGCCACGGCGGCGTTGGTGACGATTCCCCCGAACCGCGGGTCGTCGCAGGGCACACGGCGGAACTCGCGGAAGCGCAGTTGCCGCCGGAGCGTGTCGTCGTGGACCGCGCGATCGGCTGTCTCGGTCGGCGGCGCGGGAATCCCTTGGTACCACGAGCGGAGAAAGTCGCTCTGGTAGTGCTCGGTCGGCGCGATCAGTTCCGCAAGCGCGCGCTCCTCGACGAACACCGCATCGAAGAGGAGGAGCGGCTCGAGGATCATCTGCACGCTCGCCGGCGCGCCCGGCACGAGGTGGAAGTCGCGGGCCAGGGTCGGATCAGGGGTCGCCGCCAGGGCGTTCTCGAGTTGCATCCACTGGGTCGGGAAAGCGTCGAGAAAACGTTCGATCCGCGGGTCGGCGAGCATCCGCGTCACCGTCCGGTCGAGGACATCGGGATGGAGGATCGCCCCGCGCTCGGCCAGCCCGAGCAACTCCTCGTCCGGGCAGCTTCCCCAGAGGAAAGCCGACAGTCGCGAGGCGAGGGCAAGGGGAACGTCCTCATGCCCGGTGGCGGTGACGCGATAGAGGAATCGGGGGGAGGAGAGCGCTGCCGCGGCCGTCTTCTTCATCGCCTCGGGGAAGGGGAGCCCCCGCTCCAGCTTCGAGAGCGCGAAGGCGGCGTAGCGGTCGACGGTCTCGGTCTCGACCGGCCCACGGAAGGCTGCCCGGAGGAAGCGGTGGAGTCGCCGCCGGACCTCCGCTTCGCGGTCGCTTCCCTCCGCCGGCGCGGCGAAGAACTCCCCCCAGATACCGACGGTGTCGGGATTGAAGTCGGGGCTCTCGACGATCGAATGGGCCAGCCGCAGGAAGGCGTCGAGGAGGAGCGGAGAGAGGGTCAGCTCGTCGGCCTGGTTGTCGAAGCCATGCTCGGCACGGAGATCCTTCGGATAGGGCTTGACCCCTTCGAGCCCGGGCAGCGGCTCGAGGGCGTGGGACGCGACCCGAACGACGTCAGGCAGTCGCGGCGGCGACGATGGTCCCGGCGGTGCGAGGAGGTACGGGTCGTACCGGGTCAGCAGCTTCTCCGGGAGCGGGAACAGATCCCGGGAGAGCCGAAAGAGATCGCGGACGGTGTTGTTGTAGAGGAAGCGGTTGAGGCGTTGGAGCGGCAATGGCGGCGTGGTGATACCCTGTGCGACCTCTCCGAGACGGTGTTGGAGCCAACGGATCGCCTCCGAGCGTGTGGCGGCATCGAGCGACGGCTCGCCGTCCGGGGGCATGGCGCCGGAATCGATGGCGTCGATCGCCCGGCCGAGGAGCCGGGCCTGTTCCCCGATCGAGGCATCCGTCGGGAGCGACTCGAAGTTGATTCCCCCGCTGGCGTCGCCGTCTCCATGGCAGCCGAGGCACTTCCCGGCAACCAGTGCCGGAAGGATCGGTCCGGGCTCCGCCCCTGGGCCGGACTGCGGACCGGCGAGGAGGAGCGTGAGGGCGATGGCGATCGTGCCCCCGACGGCACTCCTGCCGCGAAGCAACGCTCGATCGTGATTGAGGATGTCTGCCACCGCGGTTCTCCTCCGCCCGCCGCATCGGGCGGCGGACCCGTTCCTCACAGCCTGCTACGCCGACAGTTCGGAAATCACCCCGGTGCTGTCGGCAAACGAATCGATCTCGAGGCCCATCACCCTGGCGAGCGAGAGCCAGAGATTCGAATTGAGCGTGCCGCTGGGCATCTTCAGGAAACGCCCCTGCTCAACCTCCCCCTGCGCGGTGCCGGCGAGGATCATCGGGAGATCGAAGAACTGGTGGGTGGCACCGTCTCCGAGCCCCGCTCCGAAGGCGACCAGCGAGTGATCGAGGAGGGATCGGCCGTCGGATTCCTTGATCTCCTTCATCCGGCGGATGAGGTAGGCATACTGCTCGAGGTGGAAGCGGTCGATCTTCTGGAGCTGCTTGAAGCCGTCCCCCTTCTGGTTGTGCGTCATCTCGTGGTGCTGGACGGGTTGGTCGTAAACCCCCTCGTACATGAGCGTCGCATCCCAGCGCTCGGGGCCGATCATGAAGGTGCAGACGTCGGTGATCCCCATCCGGAAAGCCGTCAGCATCAGGTCCATCTGGAGGCGGATGTACTCGCCCCGCGGCAGCACCTCCTGCGTCGGGATGCGGATGTCGGCCTCGGTGAGGAGCCGGTCCATCTTCCCGATGCGGCGTTCGATGCCGCGGATCATCTCCATGAATTCGTCGAGAGTACGCCGATCTTCGCGGCCGAGACGCCGGGCGAGGGAGCCGGCGTCGGCAAGGACCAAATCGGTGACGTCGGCGACGTGATCGCGGTATCCCTGGCGGAGGAAGAGCCGGTCGTAGAGCTTCTGCGGCTCGCGGATCGACGGCGCGATTCTCCCCGGCCCGTACCAGGAGATGTTGTCGAACTCGATCGGCTCCTTCGGCGCCGTGAATCCGTTGCAGCTGATCTCGAGGGTGTTGAAGACGGTGGCATGACCGACCGCGTCGCCGATGACCTGGTCGAGCGTGCGGCCGTTGGGGTGGGCGATCCCCTGATCGGCGGCCATCTTCGGCGAGACGCTCGTCAGGTAGCACGATGCCCCCTGGGCGTGGACATCCTGGCCATCCTTATAACTCCGGTCGAGGCCGGTGATGAGCGTGATGTCGGCGACGTGCTCGGCGAGTGGCTGGAGCGTCTCGGTCAGTTCGAGGGGATGAATGCCCGGGGTGTTCTTGATGCGCCGCTCGTGCTTGATCTTGTCGGCTTCGAAGCCTCCGATGAAGTCCGGGGCGTCGACATGCCCCTCCCCCGGAAAGAAGCAGCGGCGGACGATGCCGTTGGGGAGATAGACGATCGCGAGTTTCTTCCGCGGCTGCGCGGACTCAAGGGGAAGCCCGTCGGCGGCGGCAAGCGAAGGGAGGAAGGGGAGAGCCAGCAGCGCCCCCTCGGCGCGGAGAAAGGATCGGCGCGAGAGGTTCATGGAGGGCTCGCCGGCGGGTGGATCGGTCGGGGGGCGTCGGTACCGGAGATGAGCATACCGGGGATTCCGGCGAGGGCGGCGAGGGCGTCGGGGTGGGCCAGCACCGGGCCGATCTCGGCGAACACTCGGCGAGGATCGACCTGCTTGTCACCGCCGCGGGCGTCGGGGGGGGGCGGCGTCCACCGTGGCGGTGGGCTTGCGGTAAGGCTCGCGAGGCGGGCGTAGAAATCCCGACGGCGCACCGGATGGCCATCGGAAACGACGTACAGGGGGCCGGGGCTGACATGATCGGCGACGGCCATCACGACCGCGGCCGCATCATCGACATGGATCAGATTCAGCCAGCTGTCCGGATCGGCTGCGAGTGCCGCACCGCGGCGGAGATCGTCGAGGCGCGGCAGGCGTCCAGGACCGTAGATCCCCGCCAACCGCAGCGCGGTGCCGGGGCCGAGCCGGTGGCCAAACAGAAGGGCCTCGGCCTCGAGGAGGACGCGCCCCGCCTCGCGGTCGGGATGGGGGGGCGTTGCCTCGTCGACGACTTGGCCATCGACGCGCCCCCAGACGCCAGTGGAGCTGACGAGGATCACGCGGGGCCGGCCGGGAAGCGCCGCGAGGAGGCGGCCGAGCCCCCCGACATGGACGTCGCTGTAGCCCTGAGCGGCCGTGCGATCGAAACCGACCGACCAGACGACCGTGTCGACCTCCGGCAGAAGCGCGAGAGGGACGGCGGAGGCGACGTCGGCGATGATCACCTCCACCCCGGCGGAGACGAGCCTCGTCACCCGGGCAGGCGTCCGAACCACCCCCCAGACTTGCGACCCGCCGGCCAGCCAACGCCCAGCGAGCCGTTCGCCGAGATACCCACAGCCGACGATCAGACGGCGCGGCGACGAGGGCGCTGGGGCGGGGAGCGAGGTCATCCGTTGAGGGCTCCGGGGCGCGGCGGTGGCTCGTGGGGCTCATGGGGCTCATGGGGCGCCCCACCATCGCCTGGCCGTGGGGATTCGCGCGCTTCCATCCAGGCGGTGAGGATGATGTGGGCCGCGATCGAGTCGGCCCGCGCCTTCTTCTTCCCGCGCGAGAGACCGAGGCCGGCAAGCATCCCGGCCGCCTCGACCGAGGTGTAGCGCTCGTCCTGAAAGGCCACCGGTCGGGCCGTCGTCTCGCCGAGCCAAACGGCGAACCGTTCGACCTCGACCGACATCCGGCTGTCGCTGCCATCGGCATGGACGGGCAGACCGACGACGAAGCCGACAATCAATTCCTCGGCGACGAGGCGCCGGAAGAACACCGCTTCGGCTTTCTCGTCGCCGGTCGGCTGCCGCATCGGCCAAGGGCTGGCGATGATCCGCTCGGCGTCGCAGATCGCGATCCCCATCCGCTTGCGGCCATAGTCGACGGCCGCGACACGGCCGGAGGGAATCGGCACCCCAGTGGAGCGAAGGTTGCCGTTCATCGTGCCCCAGCAGCTGCCGGGGGATCGGTGGCCGGCGCTCCGAAGCGCCCCCCCTTCAAGAACGACGCGGTCGCTTCCTGCACCGCCGGGTCACGCATCATAAACGCGTGACGGACCGGTAGAAGGAGGAAATCGTCCGCCCCATCGAGGCGCGTCTCCTCGACGCGGACCACGGAATCGTCATCCCCTTCGAGCATCGGGCTGTAGCCCTCGGCATCGCCGGTACCGCCGGCAATGATCCCGAACGGGCAGGGAGGAACGGCGAGATTTCGGGCGATCCGCGGCCAATCGAGGACGAGATCCCGGGCAGCGCCGGTCGAGAGCTTCGACAGGAGCCACACCTGTGACACCCTCCGCGCCAGATCGGATCCCTGATTCGGTGCCCCGAGCATCACCATCCGTTCGATACGGTCGAGATCGGCGGCCGGCGCCTCGGACATCCACCTCCGAACGACGATATTCCCGAGGCTGTGGCCGACGAGGCTGATCCGGTCCGCCCCTTCGAGCCCCGCGATCACACTGCCGAGGGCGCGGGCGTGATCGTCGACGCCCGCCCGCGGGCTGGCGTAGCCGAACGTCAGCACCGTGGCGTCGTTGTGCTCGCGGAGATAAGCGGCCAGCGGGCGCATCGAACCGCGCCCCTCCCCGAGACCGTGGAGGAGGATCACCGTCGGGCCTGCGACGGGGGGAATCTTTCCGGTGGCTGCGAGCGCATCAAACTTCTCCCGGCAGGCAGCGGTCGAGCCGGCAAGGACGACGCGATCGGCAGGATCGAGAACGCGGGCCGCCTCACTCCCCGGCCGCCGCTGGATCCGCCATTCGTGCCGCACAAGTTCGTCCGACCACTCCATCGCCTCGGCGGCGCGGCGCAGCCGCTCACTCCAGTGGTCGGCGGCGACCGCCAACTCGGCTTCGATGCCCGATTCGTCGGCCGGGGCACCAGCCGGTGCGGCGAGCACGAAAAACGCGGCGAGCATCACGGCCCGGGGGAGCGGCAGCCAGCGGCCATCCGCGGTTCGTGGGGCGCCTGCAGTCATCACCAGCCCTCGCTTCGTGGCGGTCTTCGGGATTTTGCCCACCGGGGCACCGCGCTCACAGAAACTCACTCCAGCCCCGCTTCTCGAGCTCCGCCACGACGCTGCGGACCGCCTCCTCGTGCGACCGGGCGGCGACGAGCGTGGCATCGGGAGTATGTACCACCAGCATATCCGCCAGGCCCATCGTGACGACCAGATGATCCTCGCCGGACCGGACGATCGTCCGCACCGTCTCGATGCCGAGATGTTTGCCGATAACGGTGTTGCCGTCGCTGTCTCCCCCACGCTGGCGGGCGACAGCCGACCAGCCGCCGAGGTCGTCCCAGGTGAAGGGGGCCTCGATCACCGCCACATCCCCGGCATGCTCGAGGACCGCGTAGTCGATCGAGATCCCCTTGATGGCGGCGAACTCCGCGGCGAAGACGCGCTCGCGATCGGGGCCATCCCACGCCGCGGCGATCCGCTCGAGGTGGGCGAGGCATTCCGGCTGCTGGCGGCGGAGGGCCTCGATGATCGTCGACGCCCTCCAGACGAAGATGCCGGCGTTCCACAGATAGTTGCCCGCCGCGAGGTATTCGCGGGCCACGGAGGCCGGCGGCTTCTCCTTGAATCGCGCCACGCGATGGACCGGGGCGGCGGCCTGTTCCCCGCCGTCCCGGATGGGGGGGGACGGGATCGCGTCCCCTTCTTGGATGTACCCGAAACCCTCGGCCGGGTAGGTCGGGCGGATGCCGAAGGTGACGAGCCTCTCGGGCGAATCGAGGACGAGGGCTTCGGCCTGGCGGATCGCAGCGCGGAACGCCGCCGCGGGGGCGATGCAGTGATCGGATGGCATCACCGCCATGATCGCTTCGGGGTCGTGGCGGGCGACGAGGAGCGCGGCCAGGCCGATGCAGGGGGCGGTGTCGCGTTTGCACGGCTCCCCCACGAGCCCCGCCTCGGGGACCGCCGGGAGCTGTTGGCGGACGGCCGGAAGGAGGCGCGCCGCGGTGACGATCATCAGCCTGTCCGGGGGAACAAGCGCGTCGAGCCGGGCAACGGTGTCCTCGAGGAGCGTCGTCGTCCCGGCCAGGGGGAGGAGTTGCTTCGGGAGGGCGGCACGACTAGCGGGCCAGAATCGGGTGCCGGATCCTCCGGCCATGACGATCGCGTGGAGCATCGAAGGTTCCTGTCGGGCGGAAGGGCGGAGCGATTCTCCTCCCCGGGAGGGAATGTCGCCGGAAACCCATGGGGCGGGCAACAGAGGTTTTGCTGGCGAACGGTCAGCCACCCCCTCCGACGACCGTCGGATGCTCGATTCGCGAGTCTGGAGGGAGGACGGCGGCGAGGTCGGCCTCGTCGAGGATCCACGGCGCCAGTTCCACCCCGACCCCGGCGGGCACCACCACGCCGGCCCGGTGGAGCAGCCGGCGGGCGTGGGCGTCGAGCGCGGCCTGGACATGCGCCAGGGTGTCGGCGGCGGCCCCGGGGGGGTTCTTGAGCGGGGCGAACCCCTCGGCGGGATCGATCTCCACCAGGCAGACACACCGCGCCAGTGGCATCAGATCGAAGATGAATCTCTCGAACTTCACCGCGTTGGGCGTCCGCGGATTCACCCGCGCTCCGGAGGCGTCGAGGAATGGCACCGCCTTGTGGGCGACATGGAGGGGAAGCGGGTCCGGGGCAGCCGCGGCGCGGCGGAGGAAGTCGAGGGCGAAGGCGTGGACGGCGATGCTCCCAGCGTGGAAGCGGAGCCGGTCCCCGGGGCCGCGCTCGGCGGCCAGCGCCGCCGGGAGATCGCTGTACTCGACGACGAACGTGCGCTGGCCGTCGCTGGCCACGACGCCGACGCGCTCTCCAGGCTCGCGCTTATGCACCACCTGGGTGGAAAACTCGGCATCGCGGAGAAGGTGATGGCCGAGGAACTCGGGGTGGAGCGGCATCGAGAGCGGATTGTCGACCTGGAATGTCGTCACGTGCCGGCAGCCGCGGTCGGCGAACCACTCGAGGCCGCCGGCAGCCACGAGGGCCGGCAGCATCCCGCCGTGGCCATCGGGCGCCATGGCGATGTGGTCGGGGGCATCGAGGAGGAGGTTGCCATCGACATCGTCGACGGCCGGCAGATCGCGCTGCCGGAAGACGAGGACATGATCGGGGTCGAGGCCGCCGTGGTTGTGGTCGGCCAGCCACGCCCGCGTGTCGGCGTCGGTCGCGGAGCTCGTCATGATCGCCAGTGGGAGCGGACGTCCGTACCGCCGCGCGATGCCGCGAAGCCTGCCGAGGAGGAGATCGAAGAGCGTTGCCCCGGAGAGCGAGCCAACGCTCACGACCCCCTTCGGACCGTTGCATCCCAGCCGCGAACCCTGTCCACCGGCCACGAGCACGGCGCCGAAATGCCCCGCCTCCAGTCCCGCCCGCCCGGCCGTCGCGGCCCGATTGGCGTTGTCACCGCCGAGGCGATGGCAGGGGGGCGTGGTGGCGCGGGCGAGATCGGCGGCCAAGCCCGCGGCCGCACCGGCCACGATCTCCGGCCCCGACGAGCGGCTGAGGCGCCGGAGCTCGCCGAGCATGTCCCAGTCGATCGCCGCGAGTTGCCCCGCGAGCCGATCCCGTGCGCTCGCTTCGAGGGTGTCCCAGAATCGCAGGAGATGATCATGATCGGCTCGGGCGATCGATTCCCGCAGCGCTATCGGGAGGGAAGGGTGGGTCATGACGGGCTCCATTCAAGTGCGGCCCCGGACCCACGCCCAGAGGAGGAAAGCGATGAGCGGAAAGCCGATGAAGATCACACCGTAGGTGAAGAGGGTTGTCCAGAGATGCTTGGGCCAGCGGGCCATGATGGTTGGTTACCGGGGTGGGGAGGGGGGCGAATCGTCGATCGCCGGGAGCGGAGCACGGGCGACGACATCGATCGGGATCAGAATCGTCTCGTCGGCCGGTTCATCGAGACGGCATTCGACTCTCACTCCCCAGGGGAGGACCTCGGCAGCGGTGATCGTCGCCTCGACCTCTTCGCACGCGGTCCCCACCTCCACCTGGGGGAGCTGGTGGAACGGCGGGCAGAAGCCGACATGCCCCGTGACGAGCCGCGAGCCGGCGACGACGGCGAGATGGAGGGTGCCGCGGAGGCACTCCATCCGCTCATCGGGGAGAAGATAGCGCTCGAAACGCTGCTGGATGACCCCTGCCGGCGGGGGCGCGGGAATGTCGCGTGCCGCGTGGCTGGAGCCGGGAAGCGCGGGCTCGGTGGCCGGGGGCGGGGCGGGGGGGCTCGGCTCTGTGGCCGGCCGGCGACGAACCCGATCGGTTCGCCGGCGACGCCGCTGAGACGTGGAAAAAGGCTCCCGTTCCCCGCCGCGCCGTCGCGCGCCGTCGCCACGCCGGGGGGTCGGCTCCGGACGCCGCCCCAGCCACGGGGCGATCGGCGCGATCATCGAGATCACCGCCGCCGCGATCGCCACCACCCACAGCGGACGCTCGTGCGGAGCGAGCAGAGCCGACGGACCGGGAAGGGTCGCAGCCAGGGTGAGGGCCAGCCCGAGGCGGACGGCCACACGCTGCAGCGTCCTGGCTGCGACACCGGCGCCGGTGGACGCGGCGTCGACCAAGGTGACGAGGGTGACGCCCGCGATCAGCGCCACAATCGACGCGAGTCCCGAGGTGTCCAACGGCACCTGCATCCGTCGGATCACGAGCACCAGCGCAGCGGCGAGCGAGGTCGCGGCGACGGCGGCGCCCAGCGACGCCAGCAGCCGTGGACCGGGGCGGTCAAGCATCGTTCGATCCGCCCCGGGTCCGCGTTCTGCTGCGACAGCCATGGGAGGGATCAGGCCTTCCCGGCAGCCTTCGCCAGCTCGGTGGCCCGGTCGGTCTTCTCCCACGGGAACCCTTCGCGGCCGAAGTGGCCCCCCGCCGCGGTCTTGCGGTAGATCGGCTTCCGCAGATCAAGGTAGTCGATGATCCCGCGGGGCTTGAGGGGGAAGAACTCTCGGACGACCTCGCAGAGCTTCTCGTCGGGCAGTTTGCCGGTCCCTTCCGTGTCGACCTTAATGCTCACCGGATCGCTGACGCCGATCGCGTAGGCGAGTTGGATCTCGCAACGGTCGGCGAGCCCCGACGCGACGATGTTCTTGGCGATGTGGCGGGCCATATAGGCAGCGCTCCGGTCGACCTTCGTCGGATCCTTGCCGGAGAACGCTCCGCCACCGTGCCGCCCCCAGCCGCCGTAGGTGTCGACGATGATCTTCCGGCCCGTCAGACCGCAGTCACCGTGGGGGCCACCGACCACGAACCGACCCGTCGGGTTGATGTGGTAGGTGATGTTCGAGATGTCGAGATCACTCGGCAGGAGCGGCTTGCAGATCTTCTCGATGACGAATTTGCGAATCTCCTCGTTGGAGACGTGGGGAGCGTGCTGCGTGGAAACAACGATCGTGTCGACACGCTTCGGGGTGTTCCCCTCGTACTCGATCGTCACCTGGCTCTTCGAGTCTGGGCGGAGCCAGTCGACCTCGCCCTTCTTGCGGGCTTCGGTGAGACGGTTGAGGATCCGGTGGGAGAGGGCAATCGGCAGCGGCATCAGTTCCGGCGTCTCGTTGCAGGCGTAGCCGAACATCAGCCCCTGGTCGCCGGCACCGATGTCCTTCCCCTTCGAGTCGTCCTCGTTGACACCCATTGCGATGTCACCGCTCTGCTTGCCGACGGCGACGAGCACCGAGCAGGTGTCGGCGGAAATCCCCATCTCGTCGTCGGTGTAGCCGACGTCGCGGATGACGTCCCGGACGACCTTTTGGTAGTCGATTGTTCCCTTCGAAGTGATCTCTCCGGCCACTACGGCCAAGCCCGTTGTCACGAGGGTTTCGCAGGCCACGCGGCTGAGCGGGTCCAGCGCCAGGTAGGCGTCGAGGACGCCGTCGGAGATCTGATCGGCCAGCTTGTCGGGGTGGCCCATGCTGACCGATTCGCTCGTGAACAGATACTTGCCTTTGGACACGGTTCGTCGCCTCTTGCTGTGATGGTGGCATTGCCCGACAGGATCGGGCCGGGGGCTGAAGGATCAGGACAAGAATTATCCAGGTTCACACGGCCCGGGGCAACCCTCCGCCCCATCTGCCGCGGCGGAGAGAGTGGCAAGGATCCTTTCGGCGGTGGCGGCGGTGGCCCCGCGGTGGGCAGCGACGGTGTCGGCGGCCCGTGCCCCGAGCGCCCGGCCGGCCCGGGGATCGTCAAGGCAAGCGCGGACGAACGCGGCCAGGCCGGGGCCATCGGCGATCACCCGGGCCGCATCGGCGGCCAGGAGCACCGCCACCTCGTCGACGAAGTTGCGGGTGTGGGGCCCGAAGCAGACCGCCGCCCCGTAGGCTGCCGGCTCGAGCATGTTCTGCCCGCCCCGCCTCCCGTCGAGGCTCCCCCCCACGAAGGCGATCGTGGCGGTTCCCCACCACGCTCCGAGTTCGCCCGTCGTGTCGACAAGGAGCACACGCGTGTCGGGGGCCGCGCCTTCAGTGTCGAGGGTGCTGCGGGCCTGCCAGGCAAGCCCCGAGCCGTCGAGGAGAGCGACGATCTCCCCCTGTCGCTCCACATGCCTGGGCACGATCACAAGACGGAGCCGGGGATGGTCGGCGGCGGCGGCCCGGTAGGCGTCGATCGCCAGGGCCTCCTCGGGAGCCTGTGTGCTCCCGGCGAGGAACACGACGTCGTCGTCCCGGAAGCCGGCCAGCTTCGCCAGACGGCGGACATCCTCATGCTTGCGGTCGCCACGGACACCGTCGAACTTCATCGATCCGGCCGCGACGACGTTCGCGGCGCCGAGGGCCCGGAATCGCTCCGCATCGGCCGCGGAGCGGGCGCTGACGAGCGTCACATGCGACAGCATCCGGCGGACGAGCGGGGCGGCGCGGCGGTAGCCGCGAAAGCTCCGTTGGCTCAAGCGCCCGTTGGCCACGACCACCGGCAGCCGACGCTGCCATGCCCCGGCGAGGAGATGGGGCCAGAGTTCGAGCTCACCGAGGACGAGGAGATCGGCATCGACGACCTTGACCACGCGGCGCACCGCCCAGGTGAAATCGAGGGGGCATGGAAAGACGACCGCGTTCCCGAAGCGTTTGGCGGCGAGATCGAGGCCGGTCGTCGTCGAGCTGGAG
>SIAG01000005.1 GCA_009691925.1 Planctomycetaceae bacterium | reverse complement strand
CGACCACGCCGTTGCCGGTCTCGACGGAGCCGTCGACCGTGGTGCCGGATCGATGGCGGAGGGTGAAGGTGGCAATGAGCCTCTGCGCAGTGTGGCTCATCGGCCCGATCCCTTCTCCACCGGCCGCCGCGCGAGCCGCTGCACGGTCACGAGCGTTACAAGCGCCACGGCGACGAGCACCGTGGCCGTCCGTGCCGCCGAGGCATGATCGAGCGCCTGGACGTCGTCGTAGAGCGCCACCGAGAGCGTGCGGGTGATGCCTGGGATGTTGCCCCCGACCATCAGCACCACGCCGAACTCCCCAACGACGTGAGCAAAGGTCATCACCAGGCCGGTGACGATTCCCGGCCAGCAGGCGGGGAGGACGACGCGGAGGATCGTCGCGGCGCGCGACTCCCCCAGGCACCAGGAGGCCTCGACGAGGCGGCGGTCGAGCGCGGCAAAGGCTGCGGTGAACGGCCCGATCGCATAGGGGAGATTCATGAGCACCGCGGCGAGGAGAATGCCGCTGAATGTGAACGGGAGCGTGCCCCCGGTGAGCCTCCCCCAGACTCTCCCGACGAAGCTCTGGGGGGCGGTGGCGACGAGGAGGAAGAAGCCCGCCACCGTTGGCGGGAGCACCAGCGGCAGCGTGCAGACCGCCTCCACGATGGCCCGCAGACCCGCGCCGCGGCCGGGCGGGGCGGCGAGCCACCACGCCAGCGGCAGGCCGATGACGGCGAGGAGGAGCGTCGTTGTGGCGGCGAGTCGGAACGTGAGCCAGGCGGCGGTGACGTCCAAGGGGAGAGATCCTGTGGGTCACGGCACCGCTGGGAACTCAAACCCGTAGCGGGCGAGGATCACGCGACCGGCTGGCGAGAGGAGAAAATCGCGGAAGGCTACCGTCGCCTCGCGGTCGATAGCGCGGGCATGGATTGCGCCGCCATGGCGGATCGGCGCGTGGGCATCGGCCGGCACCGCCCAGAAGCGGCCGCGCTCCGAGAGCCTCGTTCCCTTCGCCAGCGCCATCGGCAGGATCCCCACCTCCGCCGCCCCGCTCTCGACGTAGTGCGCCGCCTGCGCCGCGCTCTCGCCGACGGCGAGTTTCTCTTTGAGGCGATCGTGGAGCCCGAGATGCTCAAGCGTCGCAACAGCGGCCCGGCCATAAGGGGCGTGGACCGGATTGGCGATCGCGACGCGGCGCACTGACGGGTCAAGCAGCGCCTCGGCGCCGAGCCTGAAGACGTCGATCGGCGATTCGTTGCGCACCCAGATGACCAGCCGCCCCTGGCCGCTCTCGAAGACATCGGCCTCGGCCGCCAGGCCGGCGGCCGCGAGATCGTGGGCGTAGGCGATGTCGGCGGAGAGGTAGAGATCGGTCTCGAGGCCGCTTTTGAGCTGAGTCAGCAGGACACCAGAGGCCCCAAACGTGGGGAGGAGATCGAAGTTGGGATGCTCGCCCTGAAGCTCATCGGTGAGGGCGTCGAGGCAGGAGCGGAGATCGGTGGCGGCGGCGACGCGGATCTTCGTTGGCGCCTGCTGCGCCCGCGGCGGGGCCGGCTTCGTACAGCCGCCGAGGATGGTCACGCAAACGGCCACGAGGAGGGCCGTGACCACGACAGGATCGCGGCGGGCCCGGCAGAAACGAGGATGAGATGGCGCGCGGGGCATGCCGCCATCTTAGTCATCCAGATGGGGCGCCGCAGGTGAGGCCATGGAGGGAATCGTCCACGATGACGTCAGTACCACGCCCCGGCGCGGACCATAAAGGTGTTGCCGGGGTGGGCGGTCGGCGTGTCGGAGTCGTAGTACTGCACGGTGCGGCCGAAGACGAAGCCGGTCTCGAGCCGCCACGAGATCCCCAGATCGGCCGGCTTTCGTTCCCAGCCGGCGATCAGACGGTAGTCGCGGATCACGACCACCTGGTCGACGCCGATGGCCGATTGCATCGCCCATTGGTTGCCGCCGAACTCCGCCGCGAGATAGCTCCAGTGGGCGGCGCTGGGGTGCTCGGCGAAGCGCCAGGCGAGCCTTGGGCGCGGGAAGATGAGCTCGAAGCGCTGGTCATCGGCCGGGGTCCAGACGAGGCCTCCGGCCGGGAGCATGTTGACGTCGTAACGGTCGAGGTAGATCAGGCCGGCGACAACGCGGAGATTGTCGGTCGCCTCCCAGGCGCCGAAGCCGTGGCCGGTGATCCGCAAGCTCTGGGAGGAGTCGTTGTGGAAGTCGCTGTACCAGCCGGGGGCGACGGCCAGATCGACGCCGAAGCGTTTGCCGATCTTGCGTAGCCAGCGTGCCTGGATGTAGCCCTCGTAGAGGTCGCTGGGCAGATCGACCCCGGCCGGGGCGTCGACGAGCGTGACGCCGAAGCCGGGCGTAATGAGGAGTGGCGAGTCGACCGTCGGCGCCGGCAGGCCGAGGGTCACCCACTGATCGAGGGCCGTCAGCCCGAGGCCGTCGTTGCCGAGCTTGGGGAGTTCGGTGATCGTGGAGATCGCCTGCTGGAGCATCCCCGGCTTCGCTCCAGGGGGGAGCTTCCGCCCGGATGGCGGCTCGAACTCTTGCCGCGGCTGCCCCGGCGGCGCCAAGTCGTCGAGGAGGAGGGGCTCCTGGAGATCCTGGGGATCGCCGATCGCCGCCAGGCGGACCCGGCCGGGCACGAACGCCTCCACCGCCGGCAGCGGCACTGCGACGTCGATCCAGCCGGCGTCGTCGTCGATCGTCGGCGGAAGCGGGAGTGGAAGAGGGAGCGGCTCTTCGGCGGCGAACGTCGGTGCTGCCATGACGAGCATGACGAGCATGACGAGCACGGCGAGCACGGCGAGGAACAGCAGTGTGGAGACGTGACGGTGCAAGTGAGGATCTCCGGGCGCGGGGCCCGTCAGTAGCCCAGGCCGAGGCGGATCATCCAGGTGTCGTCGAGATCCTGGATCTGCGGGGGGCCGTCGACGAAGAACAGCTGCCGGTAGAACACATACCCGACCTCGAGATGGCCGGTGAGGCCCTGCGGCGTTTTCGGTACGAGCTCACCGCCGAGGACGATGCGGATGTCGTTGTAGTCGAAGGGGGAGATCTGGCCGGTGGAGCGGCGGAAGGTCCAGGCGCCGCCGCCGTACTCCCCCGCCACGTAGCCCCACAGCGAGCGGTTGGCCACCTCGCTGAACCGCCAGGCAGCCTTCGGGGTGGGGAAAAGGATGTCGTAGCGGGCATTGGCATTGGGTACCCAGGTCATGCCAACGACGGGGAGGAGCTTCACCTGGTTGCGGTCGAGGTAGACGATCCCCGCCTTGCCTTGCATCGTCGGCGTCAGCTGGAGCGTGCCGACGGCCCGCCCCATGATGCGCCAGCTCTGCGACACCATCACGTCCCAGTTGGTGTAGATGCCGGTGCGGATCCCCAGTTCGGCACCGAACAGCGGTGTGAACTGCGGGTTCCAGGCCGCGTCGACGAAGACGTCGTACGTGCTCGGGGGGAGATCGGCGAGCATCGTCTGCGTCGTCTGCGGTCCGTCCCAGAGCTGGAGGCCGAAGCCCGGAGAGATGAGGAGGGGCGCGTGGTTCAGATTGGCTTGGGAGTCGTGGAAGAACGGGATCGCAAACGTGGCGGTGGTGTCGAGCTCGTTGACCCCGACGCTCGTGTCGTCGCCGCTGCCGTAGAGATAGGCCCAGCTCCCGCGCACCCCCTGGAAGACGCGCATTGTCTGCTGCATCGTTGGGCTGGCCATGATCGCCTGCGGCGACAAGGACGACATCGAGGAGGATGGCGGCGGTGCGCCGTAGGGAGCCTGGGGAGGGACCAGCGACGGCGCCGCGGTCGAGTAGCCCGGATAGCCCGGCTGGCCGGTGAGCGCGGAGGGGGCCCAGTTGCCCGCCTGGGGCGCGGCGGCAGGGAGCTGCGTACCCTGGGGCGCGTAAGGATCCCACTGGGTCGGTGGCGGGGCGAGATACTGCACCGGCATGACCCGGTCGAGCTGCGACGAGGGGGGCGTGGGAAGTG
Organism: Planctomycetaceae bacterium; assembly: GCA_009691925.1. Taxonomy (GTDB): domain Bacteria; phylum Planctomycetota; class Planctomycetia; order Pirellulales; family UBA1268; genus QWOP01. The sequence continues at coordinate 23,264 of SIAG01000005.1, read as the reverse complement.
ACACCGTCTGAGCGTCCGTGACCGACGCCCCCGACCCGAGCGCGCACAGCAGCGCCACAGTCAGGCTCCGCACGGCGACACGGATCTTCAAGCGCACGGATCGATCCCTTGCCGGGCCGGGAAATGTTGATGGGATGGAGGGGTGAGCGTCGACGGCCCGGGGGGGTACCACGCCATCCGCCGCAGGGTCAAGGTCGTACCCCGATCTGGAAATTCGTTTGGGGGGACTGCCGCTTCCGGGGAGAACTGGGTAAAGAGGGGATCGGCCTTTTCCCTCATTCCCGGCGTCGCCCGGAAGGACTCATCCGTGCCGATCGATCGAATCGTCGATCCCGAGCCCTTCGATCGCGCCGCGCTCGAGCGGGCCACCGGCTTGGCCGCCATCGAGGTCCTCGCTGAGGTAACCTCGACGATGGAACGGGCCCGGTTGTTGGCCGCCGAACCGGGCGTGCGATTGCCCCTGGCGGTCGTCGCCGATCGGCAGACCGCCGGGCGGGGGCGGCGCGGGGCGGGATGGTGGCAGGCCCCGGGGAGCCTGGCGACGAGCCTCGTTGTCGATGCGGCGCTGGTGGGAGGGGAGGCAAGCGGGCGCGTCACGCCGCTGTGGTCGCTCGCCTGCGGTGTGGCGCTGGCCGAGAGCCTCGCCTTCCTCGAGCCGGCGATCGGCACGCGGGTCCGCTGGCCCAACGATGTCGTTGCCGGCGGTCGGAAGCTGGCCGGCATTCTCGTCGAGACCGTCCCTGGCGGACGGGTGATCTTCGGCGTCGGTGTGAACACGACCGGATCGGCTGCAGACGCCCCCGAGAATCTGCGCGGCCGGGTCGCGACGCTTCCCGACCTCACCGGCCGGGCGCTGCCGCGCGGGCGGCTCCTGGGGGTCTTCGTGCCTCGGCTGCTCTCCCTCTTGGACGAGACGTCGCGCGATCCGGGGGTGCTCGTGGAACGCTACCGGCCACTGTGCTGCCTCGTCGGCACCGTCGTCACGGTGCACCGCGACGATGCGCGCCGTCTCGTCGGCGTCTGTCACGGGATCGATGCCGACGGGGCCCTCGTCCTCGACACGGCGGCGGGGATGGTGCACCTGGTGTCGGGGAGCCTCACCGATCCGGCCGACGTCTGGCGGGGCGCGCCTTCCTGATGCCACCGCTCTCCCGGGCCACGGCCTGACCGCCGCGCCGGCTGCGGCGCGGGCCTGTCCGCAGTGCCACGACACACACCTCCCGGCCCCCGGTGGAGAGCTGCCGGGCCCGCGGCGTGAATCCCCAGCAGCGGAATTGCCCGAGCCATGCATCCAGGCCCGCGGCCCGCGGCCAGTCGGGGATCTTGAGGGTGGCGATGATCCCACTGGCCCGCGAGCCCGGGGCGGTGACGACGCGACCGACCTCTTCGAGGGTGCTCGTCGGATCGATGTTCATGTCGGCGACAACCCACTCGAATCCGCGCAGGTCGCGAAGCGGCACGTCACGGGCCCGCTTCCGCCATTGCAGGAAGCCGGGAAGCGCGGCGACGACCGGATCGACCAGCGCCGGATCGATGCCGACCACTTCGAGGCCACTCTCGAGGAGCCGCTGGCAGGCACCGCCGGGGGCGGCACCGAGCTCGCAGGCGTGCTGACCTTCGCGGAACTCGACGCCGAAGCTCGCGATCGCTTCGTCGAGTTTGAGCCACGCGCGCGACACCTTGTCGCCAGGGAGGGGGCGTGGATGGAGCCCGCCGGGCCAGCAGGTCGACGGCGAGGAGGCCCTGTGCCATCCGATCCACCAGCGATCATCGCCGTCGGAGAGGCAGTCAAGGACGAGATCTCCCGGACGGGCGATGCCGAGGGTCGCCTCCGGAAAGGCCGCGGCGAGCCCCGCGGCCGTCGCCACCCGAGGCATGTCGGCGACGACGTCGGCCGCGGCCAGGGCGCGGAGATCGCGCGGATAAAAATGGACAGCATCGAAGCGCGCGGCGGGGAGGCGCTCGCGGAGGGCCGTGAGCCTTCCGGCGTCGTCGTCCCAACGGATCTGGCCGTAGCACCGGAAGAGCGTGCGGGCGACGACAAGTGAATCGCGCACGCGATCGAGATCGGCGGGGCTCGGATCGAGGCCGGGAGGGAGGCGGAAAGTGACGACCCCCCGCCGCCAGGCGCCGCGGGTCGATCCGGGCAGGGCTTGCGCTAATCTGGCGGCGACAACATCCTCGGCGCCGGCCTGGCAGGCGACGAGAAGATACTCACCGCGTGGTTCTGGATCGTTCATCGGGCCACTATGGCCTGAGAACGGGCCGGACGGAAGCGGCCGTGCCAGAAAAGATGGGGACGAGCGCAAAAATCAGGCCGGCCCGGGCGCCCAAGGGCCCGGGCCGGCCTTTCTCGTCTGGTCAGGAAGGGTTCCCGGCTCGGTGCCCGCTCGCACGGCCTTAGGCCGCATCGCGGATCGTCGCCGGGAAGGAATTACTTCTTGCCCTTCTTCTTGGCAACCTTCTTGGCAGCCTTCTTCTTCTTCTTCGCCATGGTGATGGCTCCTAGCGTCGAGCACCCGAACTCAAACCCTCGACCGATCCCTCGGGCACTCTGTTGAAGGGACCGGACGACGTACCGGAAACGAATCCGATTGAATGGTCTCGTCGGACCCCGTATCGGCGGGTCGACCATGACGCCTCGAACGCATCACTAGGAGTGTTGTGAAGGATTGCGTTGAAAACTGTCAAGAGAAAATCGTGAAGAAGCTACGATTTTTTTCACGGGCTGTCGTCATCGATCGTCGCCCATCGATCGCAGCGCTGTGGTCGCGGACTCCGCCGAGCGCGTCAGCGAAGCGGTTCCGACGAACTCTCCGCGAGGGATTCGATCCACGCATCGAGCATCGCGCACTGCTTGGCGAAGTCCTGCTCCCCGACGCCGAGTGGGCTCTTGAAGAACGGCGCCAGACCACGGAGCATCCCGCGCTCACCGCCGCGCCAGGCGCGTTCGGTGAGGCGCACCAGATCGATGACCAACGGCGCGGCGAGGATCGAATCGCAACCCTGCCACGTGAACTGGAACGTCATCGGCGTGCCGAGGAAGCCGCGGAAGTGGACATGGTCCCAGGCCGTCTTCCAGTCGCCCAACGACCGGATGTACTCGATCGAGACGTGGGTCTGTGGGGGATAGCCGAGGATCGAGGCGAGGAGGTGGTCCTTGCTGCGCACCTTGGCGGCCTTGTTGCGCGGGTCGTCGAGCACCTTGCCGTCCATGTTGCCGAAGATGTTGTGCCCCACCCAGCTCATCACCTCGAGATTGCGGGCCGCGAACATCGGCGCCAGGACGCTCTTCAGGAGCGTCTCGCCGGTCTTGCCGTCGCAGCCGGCGTGGGGCAGGCCGCGCTCGAGGGCCAGCTCGCACAGGGCCGGCGGCGTCGAGCCGGTGGAGGGGGTGAAGTTGACGTACGAAGCGCCGGCCTCGAAGGCCGCCACGGCATAGAGGCTGCTCGCCGGCAGCGGGCAGGCAGCGGCATCCCCGAGGAGCGCGGCGACCTCGCTCCACCGCTCGGGGATTGGTCGGTCGGCGGGGGGCTCGGTGGAGGCGACGTTGACGACGACGACGTGTCGGAGGTTGTCGTGGGCCGCGAAGGCCTCGATGTCGGCGCGGACCCGGTCGATCGCCTCCCGGGGGGTCTCAACGACATTCGCGACCGAGGGATCGGCGAGCTCGCGGATCTTGTCCCCGGCGGCGACGACGGTACCCGGGCGGAGCCGCTGCTCGATGGTGGCGAAGGAGTCGGCGGCGGCATCGAGCACCTCCGGGGTAATCGCCCGGCTCTCGACCCACATCCGCCGCGCCTCGTCGGCGAGATGGCCGGGGCGGATGTCGTGGCCACCGATGACGATCTCGTCGAAGCCGACCAGATCGAGCGGCGCGGAGGGTGAAAGCGCTGTCACGAGACCATGGGGCTCGGTCGCGCCGCGGGCCAGGGCCGCCAGACCGGTGATCACGGTCGTCGCCACGCCCCCTTTAACGCCGATGAGCCACAGCCCCGTGCGGCCGCGCGTCCGATTGGCAGGGAGGGAGTCGGATCGCGGGGAAGAATCGCCGTGAGGGGCTGCCATGGTTGGGGCATTCCTGGGGTCGGTGGAGCGTGCGGCGGCTGTGGAACTCTCACCGCGGTGGTATCATGCACGACGCGCCGACAGCACGCAAAACGTGCCGCGTTTGCCTTCCCGTATCGGTTCCTCCCCGGCACCCTCCCCACCCGCATGTCCCAACCCTCGCCCGTGTCCGCCTCCCGTCGCTCCCCCCTCGCCATCGCCACAAGGATGCACGCCCTCGAACCCTCCGCCACGCTTGCCATGGCGGCCCGGGCCCAGGCCATGGCCGCGGCGGGGGTCGATGTCATCGATCTGTCGGTCGGTGAGCCCGACTTTCCCACCCCCGACCATATCTGCCGGGCCGCTGAGGCGGCGATTCACGCCGGGCGGACGAAATACACGCCGGCGGCCGGCATCCCCGATCTCCGCAAAGCGGTGGCCGCCGACTACACCCGCCGCAGCGGCTTGGCGGTGACGGCGGCACAGGTTGTCGTCTCCAACGGCGCCAAGCACGCGCTCCACAACGTCTTCACGGCGCTCCTTGACGAGGGGGACGAGGTGATCGTCCCTGCCCCCTACTGGGTGAGCTATGCGGAGCTCATCAAGCTCACCGGAGCGCGGCCGGTGATCCTCCCGACGCGCCTCGAGGATGATTTCAAGCTCCGTCCGGAGGCCCTCCGCGCCGCGCTCACCCCGGCCTCGCGGATGCTCCTCCTCTGCTCGCCGAGCAATCCCACCGGGGTGGTCTATTCGCCTCAGGAGCTGGGGAGTCTCGCCGACGTGGCCATGGCTGCCGATCTCTCGGTCGTCGCCGACGAAATCTACGACCAGCTCGTCTTCGACGGTCGGCAGGCGGTCTCGTTTCCCACCCTCCGCCCCGGCCTCGCCAATCGCACCGTTGTCGTCGCCGGTGTCAGCAAGACCTACTCGATGACCGGCTGGCGGATCGGGTGGTCGATCTGCCCGGAGCCGCTCGCCAAGGCGATCGGCAACCTCCAGAGCCAGGAGACGAGCAATCCCTGCAGCGTCAGCCAGCATGCGGCGCTTGCGGCGCTGACCGGCCCCCAGAAATGCGTGGCCACGATGAACGCCGCCTTTCAGGTCCGCCGCGACCTCGTCGCGGCCCGGCTCCGGGCGATCCCTGGCGTTCGCATTCCCGACATCGGCGGCGCCTTCTATGCCTTCTTCGACATCAGCCCGATCCTCGCCCGCGGCACCCATGGCATCACGACCAGCGCCGCCTGGTGTGAGGCGCTCCTCGAGAAGGAACATGTCGCCCTCGTGGCCGGGAGTGCGTTCGGCGCCGAGGGGAACGTGCGGATGAGCTTTGCCTCGAGCGAAGAGAAGCTCCAGCGCGGCCTCGACCGGATCGCCCGCTTCGTGGGAGCGTAGCCATCCCGATCACTCAAGCTCCAGGGCGCGGAGGTCGCGGAACTCCACCCTCATCGAAAGCCCGCCATGGATCTGGAGTCCGATCGGGGCCGGGTCGGCGTATTTTGGCGACGTGTACTGCGACACCGGCTCGCCGTTGAGCCAGACGGTGAAGGTGTCCCCCTCGGCACGGATCCGGATCCGGTTCCAATCCCCCGGCTTGAGCAACTCGCCGGCGCGCTTGGCTTGCGCTTCTTCCGGATAATTCCCGACGTAGAACGAACAGGTCATGTCGCGCTTGAGGCTCCGCGAGACGCCGATCTGCAATTGCAATTCCGGCTTGCGGACCATGAACCCACTGTCGATCTCCCCTTCAAAGCGTACCTCCCCTTCGAGGATCACGTCGCCGTAGGCCTTCTCGGTGTAGAGCATCGAGCCCTTCTTCTCGGCGTCGTTCTCGCCAACGAGGATTCCGTCGACGACCTTCCAGTGGGGCTCGGCGGGGGGCGTCCAGCCGGTGAGATCCCGGCCGTTGAAGATCGATGGCAGGCTCGCTGTCGCTGGGATCTCCTCGGCGCGGAGGATGGGCGCGGTGGTGGCCACGACGACGGTGAGAAAGACGGCTAGGGCGCGGGGGAGCGAGTTGGGCATGGGGCGGTCTCCGGCGAAACTGTGGGCGGCAGGACTGTGGTGCGCCGGGACTGTGGCGCGCGGCGGGAAGTATAGACTCGCCTCCTGGCGCGATCGATGTGGATGCCGCATGAATGGAGCGGGAGCGACGATGGATTCGACTGCTGCGATCGTGCTCGCCGGCGGACGTTCGTCGCGATTGGCCAGTGCCGGGATCGTGTCCCCCGGTGGCAAGGCGGGGCTGGTGCTGGCGGGAAAGACCCTCCTCGAGCGGGTCTGCGGGCGGGTGGGGAGCGTGGCGCGGAAGATCGTCGTCGTGGCGGCGCCGGGGCAGGAACTGCCTCCCCTATCAGGGCCCGTGGAGGTGGTCCGCGACAGTGCCCCCGGGAGCGGGCCGCTGGCGGGGATCGCCGACGGGCTGCGGGCCCTCGGCAACGCTGCGCCGACGGTGCTCGTCGTGTCGTGCGACGTGCCGCTGATTTGTCCGCAGATCCTCGGGCTGCTGCGGGAGGGGCTCCTGGCAGGCCCGGGAGCGCCGCTGTGGGTGGTGCCGAAGGTGGGGGGCCATCTTCAGGTGCTCGTGTCGGCGGTCCGGCCAGAGGTTTTGGCGGCGATCGAGGCCCACCTCGCGGCAGGCCGGCGCGACCCGCGGTCGCTGGTGGAGAGTCTCGGCCGGGCAGGCAGAGCGGTCGTTGTGCCTGAAAGCGACCTTTGCGCTACCGATCCGGGCCTGTGGAGCTTCCGCGACCTCGACACGCCACGGGACCTAGAGGAACTGGGGGATTTCCTCGCGTCCGGGGGTGAAAGCTGACCTACGGGAAATCAGGGGGACACTTCTATACTCCGCCCCATGGCGACGCGAAACACCCGAGCGCATGAGGCTGACGGGCGCCCGCGGGGCCGCCGGGCCCTCCGCTGGGCGGTGGTCCTGGCGGCGATCGGTGCTGCGGTCTGGTTTGCGCCGGCCGCGGTGGTGAAGACGCCGCTGCGCGACTGGCCGCTGGCTATGGCGCTGGCCGGCATCGACGGCGGGATCTCGAGCCGGGCCGCCACCTGGAATTGGTTCGGAGCGGTCGAGTACCGCGATGTGATGCTCGTCGACCGCGGCGGCCGACCGGTCGCTGCCGCACGGCGGATGATCGTTGATCGTGGCCTGCTCAAGTTGCTCGTCGACCGCAGCGATCTGGGGACAGTGCGGCTGGTGGGAGGGGAGGCGCTGGTCGAGGTACGGCGCGGGGGAAGCGGGATCGAGGATCTCCTCGCCCCGTGGATCGCGGCGACGGCCCGGGCCGGATCCTCGCCTTCGCTGGAGCTCGAGGTCGTCGATGCCTCGGTTGAAGTAATCGACGTCGAACGGGACGACGCCTGGCGGATGACGGAGCTGATCGCGGCCGTAAGCATCCGACCGGGGGCGACGCTGGCGGGCTGGACGCTCGCAGGACGGGTGGTGCACACCGGGGCCCCAAAGCGTGATCTCGCGGCGGCCTTCGCCGCACCGCCGTCGGCACCGAACGATCCTCCTGCGCCGTCGCGGCTCGATCGGACGACGATCGTCACCGCCGCCACCGCGAGCCTGGCGCGGGCCGGCGGCTGGTCGATCTCCTCCCCGAACGACCCCGGAGTGCCGACTCCCCGCTCCCTCGCCGTGGCGGGCAACGGGGTGCCGCTCGACCTGTCACGGGTGGTTGCCGCCAGGTTTGATCTCCCCCGCGTGCTCGAAGGGACGGCCGATGTCCGTCTCGACATCCAACTCCCCTCCGCCACCGGCGCCGGCCAAGGGCTGCGTGTGGCTGGGCGCGTCGACGGCGCCCGGCTCGCCCTCTGCCGGGCCGACACGCTCGAGCGACTGGTGGCCCTCGAACGCTGGGAGGCGCCGGTCGACGTCTCGATGGACGGCTCGACCGTCACGCTCCGTGATTGCCGGATCGAGTCCCCTCTGTTCCGGGCGGAAGCGTCGGGGCGGATCGGTCTGCCCCAGGGGACCGCCTGGGAGTGGGCCGAGTTGCTCATCGGCGACGACTTCGCGCTGGCCGTCGACATCGACCTGGCTGCGGCGTCGCGAAGCGTCAGCGGTGGACTGCACGTCCGTCCCGATGTCCGGGTCGCCGGCGGGCAGCTGCAGATCGCCGCGGCGGGACGGGCGGAGGGGACGGAGCGAGTTCTGGAGGTCCGCGTCGGGGCCCGCGATCTGGAGGTTGTTCAGGGGACAAGGCAGCTCCGTTGGCCGGAGCCGTTCGTCGGTTGGCTGCGCTCCCGGCGTGGTGCCGGACGGGGGGAGCGGCTCCGCGTGGAGGAGGCGCGGTTGGCGACGTCGGCCTTCGACGTGTCGGCGTCGGGCACGACCGAGTCGTCCGATCTCCAATGGACCATCGACCTCGGTCGGCTCGTCGCGGACGCCGGCGAGGTCCTCGACCTCCGCGGCGTCGATCTCGCCGGTACGACGCGCGGCCGGGCCACACTCCAGCGGGCGCCGGCCAACGGCGCGGCGACCGCCTCGGTCACCGGCAGCGTGACCGGCCTCCGCTGGCTCGCCGCTGGTCGCCCCGACTGGATCGACGATGAGATCACGATCGATGCCTCGGCGGCCGGATCGGTGGCCGATGGCACGATGGTCATCGACACGGCGCGCTCGGCGTTTGCCGCGGCGGGGGATCGCCTCGAGGTGAACGTCGCCGGAGGGGCATTGGTCGATCCCGCCCTCTTTCCATCGCTGATCGGGCTAGCGCGTCGGCGCGGGGCGTGGCTCCGGCCGGCGCCAACCTCGACGGGGATCTCGGTCGATTGGTCGCTGCAGGGGGATCTGGCTGGCTGGCAGGCCCGGCTCGCGGCGCTCCTCGGCGATGCCGCCCTCCCGTCGACCCGTCTCGGCGGTACGGTCGAGGCCTCGGCGTCGCTGTCAGCCCACGGTGAATCGTGGCAGGTGACCCGGGCCGGCGGGGAGGTCGTGAAGCTCGACATCGACGGCGGGCGAATCGTCGAGCCGAGGTTGGTCGCCACGGCCGCCGGGACGATCGATGCCGCCAGTGGCCAGGTCGACATTTCCTCCGCCGAGGTCCTGACGGCGAGCCTCTCGCTGCGGACTGGCGGATTGACGATCCTTCCGCTGCCGGCCGGCCGGTCGGCCCCCAGCGGCCCTTATGCCCCGTGGGATGAACCGGGCCGATGCCGTGGCCGCGTCCAATGGCAGTGCGATGTGGGAAGGATGGCGACGTGGTTTGTCGATCCGGTGACGGTCGAGCGCTGGCCGGCGGCGGGGCGGGTGTGGGGGACGGTCGATCTTCAGGATACCCCGGCGGGGCTCAATCTTCTCGTCGATGCCACCGGCAACCAACTCTCCCTCTCGACGACTACCGATCCGCGATCGTCAGTGCCGATCGATCCCACCGGTGCCCCGGCGCGTGAGGTGTGGGCGGAGCCACGGGCCCGGCTCCTCGTCGAGCTGACCCGTGCGCCGGTCGGCGACGCGCTGGCCATCAACCGACTCGTGCTCGAGTCGTCGACAGTGGCCGCAGCGGCCGTGGGGACGGTCCACGAGTGCTCGTCGCGCCCCCTCCTCGATGTTGGCGGCACGCTCAATTACGACTGGGGGATGCTCTCCAGGCTTCTGCTTCCCTGGACGGGAGGTCGCCTCGAGCTTGCCGGCGGTGCGGCCCGTCCGTTCGCGCTGCGGGCGCCGTTCGAGCCGCTTGTCCGTCTCGCCCTCGATGGCGTCGCACCGGGCAGACCGACAGCGCTGCCAGCCGTGGTCGAGGATGCACCGCCGCCCACGACCGAGGTGCCGTTCCCCGAGAACTGGCTGGCGGCAATCCGGGGCGGGGGGCGCGAGGCCGATCCCGAGCGGCCGGTCCGGGCGGCACTGCCGGTGTCGCTCCAGCCCCAGGCGCGCAACGACCCCGCCGCCTGGCTGCGGAGCCTGTCGATCGATTCCTCAACGACCTGGTCAGCCGGGGCTCTCGAGGGGATGCGGCTCGACGCCGGTGAGACGCCGCTGCGGCTCTTCGAGGGGCAATTGGCCCTCGGGCCGTTCGACGTCGGCTTCGGTGGCGGCCGGCTGCGCGGCGCGCCGTGGGTGCAGCTCCTCCCGGCCCCCGGCGAGCTCATCGTCCCGAAGGGGAGGGTCGTCGAGAGGATGGTGCTCGCCGGGCCGCTCGCCGACCGGTGGATGAACTGGATGTTCCCGATCGTCGGCCGCTCGATGCGGACGCAGGGACTGGTGAGCATCGACGTGGCCGGGGCCCGGCTCCCGCTCTCCGATCCCTGGGGCGGGGATGCCGCCGGGGAGATGGTATTTGAGAATCTCGAGGTCACCCCGGGGCCGCTGATGGCCCCGCTGGCGAATCTCGTCGCCAAGCTCCAGGCGGCCATCGATCCGCGCTTCGCTTTCGGCGACAGGGCGGTCCTTCTGCGGGTCCGCCCCGAGCCGGTCCGCGTCCGCCTCGCCGCGGGGCGTGCCTGGCACGACGGCCTGGTGATGGACATGGGTCAGCTGAAGCTCCGCTCTGCCGGGAGCGTGGGGGCTGATGGGACCCTCGCGATGGTGGTCGAGATCGGCTTCCGAGGAGACCTCATCGCGGGCGCGCCGCAGCTGGCCAAGCTGCTGCGGACGCCGCTGGTGATTCCGCTCAAGGGGACATCCGATCGACCGCAGTTCGACGCCGGCGCGATCGACGGCCTCATCGCCCGGATCGTCGACAACACTGCCGAGGGGATCATCAAGGACGGCTTCGAGCGAGGGCTCGAGGGGCTCGAGGAGCTGTTCGGTAATCCCCCCCCCGCCGCCCCGGCGCTCCCACCGCGCCCCGCGACGCCGGCCACAGCCGTGCCGGTGCTGCCGCCACTCCCCCCGGCATCGCCCCCCGAAGCGCCCCTCTCGTTCTAGGGCGGGCTGAAGCCGGGCTCGATCAGGCCGCCGAACAGCTCCAGGGGTCTGCGTGGTGACCGGCGAGTCGATCAGAATCCCGACCGTAGCGCGCCGTCGCGGCGGAGGCGCCGGTCGGTAGCGGCGATGAGGTGCTCCAGTCGCCGGGCGTAGCTGTGGTGCTCGACCTCGAAGCCGTGGCGCGGGCTGTCGACGTAGTCGATGCCGGCGGGGCGGGGTATGCCGTCGCCCGGGCGGCCGCGCCAGCGGTGGAGGAACGCCGCGGCGCGGGGAGAGCGCTCCATCGCCAGGGCCATCCGGGCGATGAGCTGCCCCTGGAGGTCGGTGAGGCCCCACTGACCGCTGTCGGGCTGGATCAGACCGCAGACGGCGATGTCGTCGCGCGTGGGGTGGAGGGTGTGGAGGAACAGCCGCGGGGCGCCATCGACGGGATGGAGGTGGGTGATGTCGATGAACGGCAGGGAGAGAACGTAGCCGGTGGCGCAGATCACGATGTCGAACGATTGCCGTGAGCCGTCGGCGAACGTCGCCATGTCGCCTTTCAAAAGGCGCACGTCACCGCGCGGCACGAGGGCACCCGAGTCGATCCGGCCAAGGATCTCGGAGTTGATCACCGGGTGGCTGTCCCAGAGGCGGTGATCGGGCCGGGGGAGCCCGTGTTTCCAGGAGAGACCGATCGCCCGGTCGATGGCGCGGAGGCTCACGCAGCGGCGCAGCCATGTCGGGGCTCCCATCGCCAGAAGCCGTTCACCGCGGAGATCGGCGGGGCGGCCCATGATGAACCGCGGCACGACATGGTAGCCGCGGCGCGTCGACTGGACGGTGCTCTCAGCGTGTCGGGAGCACTCCACGGCGATGTCGCAGCCGGAGTTTCCCCCGCCGATGACGAGGACGCGTTTCCCCGCGATCGCCACCGGATCGACCGGCGACTTGTAATGGCAGGCATGGAGGAACGGCCCGTCGAACCTGCCAGGAATGTCGGGCCAGCGCGGCGTGTGGTTGTGGCCATTGGCGATGACGACGCCGCGGCACACCAGCGCCCCGCCGTCGGCGGAGACCGTCCAGCCGCCGCCGGGGCGGGGGGTGACCGCGGCCACCGGGGAGCGCGTGCGGATGTGGGGCCGGAGCGAGAACCGATCGGCGTAGGCACGGAGATAGGCGAGACAGCGAATGTGGTCGGGGTAGGCGGGCCACTGCCGCGGCATCGGGAAGTCGGTGAAGGCCGTCAGTGACTTCGAGCTGATGAGCCGCGTCGACGCGAACACCGCCGAGGCCCCCGAGCCGAAATACCAGTTACCGCCGACATCGTCCTCCCGTTCGAGGCAGATGGCGCGGATCCCCAGCGCGAGGAGGTTTTTGAGGGCCGTGAGTCCTGAGGGCCCAGCGCCGATGACACACCAACCGCTGTCGTCGAATCCCGGGCCACTCATCCCAGGCCCCCGGCAAGGGCGCCAGCGAGGCGTTCGAGGTCGCCGTCGGTGTGATGGCAGGCGAGGCTCGTGCGGACGAGGCTGCCACCTGCCGGGACGCTCGGCGGGCGGATCGCCGGCACGAACAGTCCGTCGTCGGCGAGCCGCGCCGATAGGGCGACCGCCGCGTCGGCGCTCCCCACGATCACCGGCACGATCTGGGCCGCCGCAGCGCCGAGATCAAGGCCGGCTGCGCGGAGCCGATCGCGGAATGCTGTCGCCTTCTCGAGGAGCGTGACACGGCGGTGGGGCTCCTCGGCGAGGAGCTCCACCGCGCGCAGCGCCGCGCCGGCCACGGCGGGGGGATGGGCCGTGGAGAAGACCCAGGCCCGGGCGGAGTGGCGCAGCCAGTCGACGAGGCGTGGGTGGCCGGCGACGAAGCCACCGGCCGACCCCAGCGCCTTCGAGAGCGTGCCGACGCGGACGTGAACCCCGTCTGCAGAGTCGCTGGCCTCAACAATGCCGCTGCCGCGGGCCCCGAACACGCCGGTGGCATGGGCCTCGTCGACCATGAGGATGGCGCCGTGGCGTCGGGCGAGCGCGGCGAGATCGGAAAGCGGTGCGATTGTGCCGTCCATCGAGAACAGACTGTCGGTGACGATCAGCCGGCGCCGCGCCGGCTCGGCTGCCAGGAGGTGTTCGAGGGTGGCAACGTCGCGGTGGGGGAAGACGGCGACTGCTGCGCGCGACAGCCGACAGCCGTCGATGATGCTCGCGTGGTTGCGCTCGTCGCTGAACACGATGTCACCGGGGCCGACGAGCGCCGCGATCGTGGCCGCGTTGGCGGCGAATCCCGAGGGAAAGAGGAGCGCGTCGCCGGTGCCGAGAAGATTCGACAGCGCCGTTTCGAGGGCCGCGTGGGTGGAGGAGTGGCCGCTCACCAGCGGGCTCGCCCCGGAACCGAATCCCTCTCCGCAGGCAGCCCGCGAGGCGGCCTTCGTCAGCCGGACGTCGCCGGCCAGCCCGAGGTAGTCGTTGGATCCGAAGTTGAGCAGCGCCCGGCCGTCGAGCTCGATCACCCTCCCCTGCCGCCCCGCGCGGACGCGGCGGGGGCGCTCGAGGCCGTCGCGCCGCAGAACCTCGAGCCCCGCTTCGATCCAGGCCAGGGGCTCCGGCAGCGCGGCGGTGGCGGCGGGGCGCGGGGGGGCTGTGAATAGCGGACGGCAGGTCATGCCGATATTATGGCCACGCGGGCCGGCGTGGGGATGGACTGCGCTCCAGCATCACCCGGCGCCGAGCTGCTGGATCGTGCGGAACTCGGCCGCCGTCAGCGGATGAACCGAGAGCCGACTGCCGCGCTTTAGGAGCTCTAGGCCAGCCAGGGCCTTCACGCTCCGGAGCTCGTCGAGCGGGACCGACCGCGGAAAGACCTCGACGAGCTTCACGTCGACCATCGACCAGACCGGATTCTCTAGGCAGGCCTTGGGATCGAAGTGGTCGTCGTCGGGGTTCCAGGCGCTTGCGTCGGGATAGGCCTCGCGGACGATCTCGACGACGCCGACGACCGCCGGGGGGGCGCAGCTGGAGTGGTAGAAGAAGGCCCGGTCGCCGACCTGCATCGCGCGGAGGTAGTTGCGGGCCTGGTAGTTGCGGACGCCGTCCCAGCAGGTCGTCTGCTTCTTCGCCTTGCGGAGGGCATCGATCGAGAAGCAGTCCGGTTCGCTCTTGAGCAGCCAGTGTTGCATGGGAGGATCCGTTGTCGTCGTTGCCGGGGGCGATCCTCCTCAGCGCGGCCCGAACGGCCCGCCGCCGCCGGGGAGGCCGAGGGCCTGGCGGCGCTTCTCGACCTCGCCAAAATACTCGGTCCAGCGGGCCCGCTGGCTCGGGGAAGAGCCGTCGATCATCCGCTTCCGCCAGTTGTTGCGATCTTCCTCGGAGCGCGAAGCTGGTCGACCGGCGGTCTGTTGGTTGCTGGCCCGGCCCGCGCCTTGCGCTCCGCCGGCCTGACCGCCCCCCTGGCCAGCGAGCCCCTGGAACATCGATCGGCTCCCCTCAAAGGCTTTCTGCATCGACTGCATCTGTTTGAGCTGGTCGTCGATGAGTTTCTGACGCTGATTCGGCGGGGCGGCGAAGTAGGAGTCGACCCGCGCCTCCATCCCCTTCATCATCAGTTTCCGCCCCTCCTCCATCGCCTTCGGCCGGAGTTCCTCCGGCAGGCTCTGGATCTTCGCCATCACGCTTACCATCGTCCCCACCCGGGCGGCGGTTTCGAGCATGTTCTTGGGGGCTTGATCGGGCGGATATTTCGCCGCCGCATCGGCCATCACGGTTTTCAACTCGGTGAGCCGCGGATCCTCCTTGGCGCCGAACCATCCCCCCCACCACGCCCCGACCGAGACCAGCCCGAGGAGGAGGGCGAGGAGGAGACTGGCGAGGACGACAGGCCGCCGACGCGACTCGCTCGGGGCGCTCGATCGAGGATTGGCATGGACGGAGGGCATCGGGGTGGGGCTCCTGTGAGGGGCAACTTGCGGCAAATCAGTCTCCCACCGGGGGGGCTGGGAAGCAACGCCGCTTCGGGCCGGTGCAAAACGGGGAAACGACAAAAAGACGGGGGGGCCGGACGGTTTCCCGTCCGGCCCCCCTCGTGCTTCGTGTCGACCGTCAGGTCAGTGACCCGCTGGCCGGATCCGATCAGCAGCCCTTGCGGCAGCGGAGGAGACCGCAGCCCTTGAGGCCCTTGGACTTGCCGGCGTTGCCAGCGTTGCCGTTGCCACAACCGCAGGCGTCAGCATCGCTCGAGCAGCCCGAGCAGGCATCGCAGGGGACTTCCTCGCAGACCGTCCGGCAAACCTTGACCTGGATCTGCTTGGTGACGCACTTCGGCACGCACACCGTGTAGGAGCAGGTCTTCGTCTCGCAGACGTTGTCATAGAGGGTGACACAGTAGTTGGCCGTCCGCTGCTGCGGGACCATCACCGTGTAGCACACTTCCTTCGAACGGGTCTCGGGGACACACTTGTTGACCGTGTAGGAAGCAGTCCGCGTCTCGCAACGGAACTTCTTCACGCACACGCTCTTCGTGCGGGTCTCGGGAACCATCTTGGTGACACAGTAGCTGCCCGTACGGATCTCGTCACGGCACTTCTGCACCTTCACCGTCCGGGTCCGGGTCTCGGGGACCATCTTGGTGACGCAGTAGTTGCGGGTCCGGGTCTCGCAGCGCGACAGCGTCACGCAGTAGTTCCGGGTCCGGTCCTCGCAACGGAACTTCGTCACGCACTTGGTGCGCGAACGGGTTTCGCAGCGGCTCTTGTTCACGCAGTAGGTGTAGGGCACCTGCTCCGTGGTGCACTCCCACCGGGTGGTCTCGATTTCCTTCGACTCGCAGGTCGGAACCCACGTGCGGCAGCAGACCGTCTTCGGGCAGCAGGGGTTGCCCTCGGCGTCATACTTGCCGTTGGAGGAGATTTCCTTGGCGCTGGTCTCCCAGTGGCCGCCCTTCACGGAGACCGTCTTCATTTCCTTGACGGGGACCCGCTTGCTGACCGTGCGGTAGCCGGTCATCTGCTCGGTGTAGGGGACGCGCACCGTGTAGGTCTCTTCGACCTGCTCGGTGTACGGAACCCGGACCGTGTAGCTGGCCGAACGCTGCTCGGTGTAGGGAACCTTCACCGTGTAGCTCGCCGTCTTCTCTTCCTTGACCGGCACCATCACCGTGTACGCCTGCTCGACGCACTCGGTGTAGGGGACCTTGACCGTCCAGCTCCGGCTCTTCTCTTCCTTGACCGGGACCATCACGGTGTAGTTCTGCTCGATCGTCTCCGTGTAGGGAACCTTGACCGTGTAATCACGGGTCCGGGTTTCCGGCACGTTGGTGTTGACCGTGTAGTTCACCGTCTTGGTGCGCGTCTCGGGCACGTTCACCGTGTACTCGCGGGTCCGCTGCTCGGTGCGGGGGACGCGCTTCGTGACGGTGTACGACCGCTCACGCTGCTCCTGGACATTCTCCGTGACGTTGACGTCACGGGTTTCGGTGACCCACTCGCGGCGGAGCACCTTGCGGGTGGCTCCACCGGCGGCGGCACCATCGCTGCCCATCGTACCTTCGCTGACAATTCCACCATCGCTGACGATGGCACTGTCGGCAGCGGACGGGGCCTCACCCTCGACGATCGCGGGCTCGGTGTGAGCCACGCCACCGTTGGCAAGAACCGAACCGGCCTCGATCACGGAATCCTGACCATGGGCAAACCCGCTACCAGAACAGATGGCAACAGCGGCGACCCAGGGCAGGAATCCGAACGTCAAACGCTTCTTCACAGAATCCTCCGGATGGAAAGAAAAAAAGGAAACGGTTCGCGAACACTTGGCCGGTCCGTCGCGTGGACCACCCACCCCAGATGGAAGGCGAGCCACAACTCAAGACCGACCGAGTCCGCCGCTTTATTCCCCTGCCGTGCACGTCGCCGGTCCGTGGCGAGATCACCGTGATCGTCAGGGTTTGCGCGAGCGGCAAACTCCTGGACAGAAGATCGATCTTTCCCAGTCGGAAAACTCACTGGGGCTCGAAAAGATCCGACCGTGAGGAAGATTCCGGTCGTAGCGGGAGAGCGCCGCCGAGCGCGGCGATGCGCGCATGACGCGACAGAAGGACCGCGTGGAGCGGGCGCAAAAAAAACCCGGCCGGGCGCCGCAGATGCGACGCCCGGCCGGAAGCTCATGCCGGGAGGGGCGGAGAACCGCCAGCCCGGTCGGGAATTGCCAGAAGTGTCTGTGGCCGGTCTTACTTGCAGCAACCGCTGCCGCAGCAACCGGCCTGCTGGCCCTGAGGCGCACGATCGGCCCCAGCGCTCACGGTGCAGCAGCTCTTTGCCTGGGAGGCACCGGCCTCACAGCAGGAGCAGCGGCACTCGCTGCACGTGCAGGCGCCGCTCTCGCAGCATCCGCAGCATTCGCAGGCATCACAAACACCGCACGACGCGGTCTGACCACCAGCCAGGGGAGAGAGGGCCATGGCGGCCCAGAGGAGAAACGTGGACATGAGAAAGCTCCTTGGGAATTGAACGTGGAAGGAAGGAAAACCGGGAAGGCAACGGAGGCCCATGCAGGGCATGGAGACTCCGGGCCCGGATTCAGTTCCGCCACACCCCATAGAGCACCCGCAGGGGGCGGGCATGGATCGGCAGCACCGGGCTGTCGCTGGCCACGGCCAGCCGGCCGGCGTCGATCGCCGTCGCGTGCAAGCGGTGCGTGAAGACCGTAACGCCAGCACGGACGTCAGGCTCGGTGCGGACCGGCACGGCCGGCGCCTCGTCGCGGGGGACAAGGTGGCAGCCGCAGGGGTCGTCTTGCGCAAACGTTCCCTCGCAGCCGTCCGAAGCAAGATCGGTGCCGGGATCGGCGGTCGAGCAGCACGACTCTGCAGCGACTGCCGCGTCAACGTCCGGCCGACGGCAGCAGCGGCGAGGCGCTGCGTCGACCACAGCCGCCGCGTGAACGGGGGCGATGCCCGCAGCCAGGGGCGCGGCGACGGTCGGGGAACCGTCGTCACAACACCCGGCGCAGGCACCGCTGGCACCCGGGGACAGGAGGGAGGCGACGACCAAGGCCGCAGCGAGGGCGAGCCGTGAGCGTGGGCCCGCGGCCAGAGGTCGCAGGGCATCACGATTCAGCCCGGTACAACGATGGAACCGGCATCCCTGCGGTCGACCGACCGAGCGCAGACTCATCCCGAAGGAGAGCCACAAGCCCGGGTTGGATCGTCGCGGAGTCATCGGAATCCACCGTCTCCTTGCCGCGGCCGCGCTCTGGAAAAGACGCGGCCGCCATCCATCTCCTGTCTCGAGTGGGCGTCGCGGCCACCTCACGGCACCGCAACGTCCGGCTGATTCTACGGGGGATGTTGGGGATGGTTCGCGATGGGGAAGAAAATCTGTCGGGCCCGCCCAAAACCCGATAGAACCCGGGCCTGGGCCGGGGGTCAAGGTGGAAAGCGGCCCCGGGCCCCACTTCGCCGCGAACGTCACCCGACGAGGATCACGAACAGTTCCTTCGGCCCGTGGGCGCCGAGGACGAGGATCCGCTCGATATCGCCGGTGCGGCTCGGGCCGGTGATGAAGGAGAGCATGCTTGGGAAAGAGCTCCCGTGCCGCTCGCGGAGGGCGTCGAAGGCGTCGGCGAGGGTTGCCACGATCTGCTCGGGCGTGGCGACGACAACATGCACCGGCGGCAGCACCGACAGCGCCCGTCCCCCGCAGGTGGCGCTCGAGACGAGGATCGAGCCGGTCTGGGCAACGAGGGCATCGCAGCCCGTGATGCCGGCGTCGCAGGCCTCGAGGGCGTCCTTGGGTGTGGTGGAGTCGGTAGCGAGGTCGGCCGCCAGTGCGGCGGCGGAGTCGACGCGGTGGGTTGCACAGGGAATGCCGGCGAGGATCGGCTCGACGAGCGGATGGGCGTGCCAGGCGACGCGCTTCCAGTCGCGCTCGCGGGCAATCGAAAAGAGGAGATCCTGCGCGGCATGGATCGTCGGCACACGGTGGAACACGGCCTTGAGCTTGCCGAGATTGTCGGCGAGCAATGCCAGCCGATCTTCCGGGGTGGCGCCGCCGTCGGGAAGCCAGGGACGCGCGGCCTCGAGGGCGAGCACCGGAAGGCTGCCGCGCGGTGGCGGCGCCGTGTGGGTGGTCGCCCCGTGGCCAGCCATCTCCCCGGCCCGCTGATGGGGACCGGGGCCGGGGACGGTGAGCGCCTCGCGGACCCGGGCGAGAATCGCTTCGCGGGCGTTCATCGGTCGCTCCCGGTGGTGGCGGGGCGGCTGCGGGCCACCGCCGGCGGGGCGCGGTGGCGCCATTGGTCGCGGAAACTCCGTGCCGGGGCCTGCGGCAGATCGCGGCTGGCAATCCAGTCGCGCAGCAGCGGCAGCCGGAGTTTTTTCAGGAACCACAGTGAGCGGCGGAAGAGGGTCCCCCCGGTGGCAAACAACCGCGGCCGCGCTGCGACGGCGGCAAACATCCGGTGCCCCATCCGCTCGAGGCGGTTGGGCGCCGCGCG
This sequence comes from Planctomycetaceae bacterium, assembly GCA_009691925.1. Lineage (GTDB taxonomy): Bacteria > Planctomycetota > Planctomycetia > Pirellulales > UBA1268 > QWOP01. Next base: position 3,875 of record SIAG01000005.1, on the reverse strand, counting down.
GACGGCGTTGCGCCGGTTGTGAAGGAGATGGTGGTGGATGTCGATCCGCACCGGGCAGGCATCGGTGCAGGCGCCGCACAGCGAACTGGCCTGGGAGAGGTGGTTCCAGTCGCCGAGGCCACGCAGATGGGGAGTGATCACCGAGCCGATCGGCCCCTGGTAGGTGGTGCCGTAGGTGAAGCCGCCGACATTCTTGAAGATCGGGCAGACATTGAGGCAGGCGCCGCAGCGGATGCACTGAAGGCTGTCGCGCTGCTCGGGATCGGCGAGGATCGCGGCGCGGCCGTTGTCGAGGAGGACGATATGCATCTCCCGCGGGCCGTCGCATTCCCCCGGGGCCCGCGGGCCGCCGTAGAGCGTGTTGTAGCAGGTGAGCGGTTGGCCGGTGCCGGCGGTGGCGAGCATCGGGAGGAGGACGGCGAGGTCGTCGAGCCGCTCGACGCACTTCTCGATTCCCGCCAGCGCCACGTGAACGCGAGGCAGCGCTGCGGTGAGCCGGGCATTGCCTTCGTTTTCGGTGATCGAGATCTGGCCGGTCTCGGCGACGAGAAAATTTGCGCCGGTGATCCCCACGTCGGCCTCGACGTACAGCCGGCGCATGTAGCGCCTAGCGATCATCGTCAGCTCCTCGGGGCTCTCCGTCGGGGCACTGCCGAGATGTTCCTCGAAGAGCTTGCTGATCTCGCCGCGGCGGACATGCATGCACGGGAAGACGAAATGGAAGGGGGGCTCGCCCCGCAGTTGCTGGATGAACTCCCCGAGGTCGCTCTCGACCACGCCGTAGCCCTCCGCCTCGAGGGCGGCATTGAGATGGATCTCCTCGGTGGTCATGCACTTGCTTTTGATGATCGCCTTGGCGCCGGCTGCGCGGACTATCCCGAGGATGATCTCGCGCGCCTCGGCTGCATCGCGGGCCCAATGGACCTTGCCTCCGCCGGCCTCGAAGGCGTCGGCGAAGCGGACGAGCATCTCGTCGAGTCGGTTGACGGCGTTCCACTTGGCGAGGCTAGCGGCGTCGCGGGCGTGCTCCCAGTCACGGTAGCGCGCCTTCTGACCGTCGCGCGTGGCGCAATAACCGGCCAGGGCGCGGCGGAGGAAGGCGCGGTGGTCGGTATCGCGGACGTATTCCCGGGCGTCGTGGAGAAACCGCTTCTTTGCCCCATGGGAGCCCCGTTCGGCGTCCCCGGAGGGATCGGCATGGGGGCCGGGGGGTGTCGCAGTCGGTGACGGATGGGGAGGCATGGCTGGCGCGGCGGCGAGGGGTATGCGGGGGCTGCCCCATCAGAATAGCCCTCCGACGGCGGCGTCGGCAGACGCGAGGGGGGGCTAAAAGGGGGGGTAAAAGGGGGCGACGCGTGGATTTTCCCACTGCCAGAGGCTAAAACGGGGTGCTGGGCAGCACGGAATTCCGCGCGGCGCGGCGCATCCCGGAGGTGGCGGACTCCCGCCCGGGCTTCGTGCGCGGCCTGCCGAGCGATCCCTAAAGGCGGGTGAGGCGTGATCGTACCTCCATCATTCGGCGAGCACCTCCTCTGGACGGGGGGACTGTGGGTCGCGTTGGCCTCGCTGTGGGCCGCGATCTGCATGTGGGTCGACCGCGATGCCCGGAAGGTGTTTGGCCAGGCGCTCCCCTGGAATCTGATCTTCGCCGCCGTCGGCGTGCTCCTCTTTGTCGCCACCTGGCAGGCCGGGCTGGGGCCGCTGGTGCTCTTCGCCCTTCTCGTTCCCGCGTTCACGCTCGGGTACGTAGCGCTGCGCGACACGAAGTCCAAGCCGACCGACAAGATCCTCTCGGCGACGTTTGCCCGGCGGACGGGGCGGAAACTCGCCGTTCGACTCGGGCTCGAGAGACAGTTCGACCGGGCCTTCCCGGCGGGGGCATCGGGCAGCCTAACGAGGACCGGCCCCGCGCCGCGGATCGTCCTCCTGAAAAAGGACGGCACCACCGTCGACGGCAAGGGGGGTGGGCTCGACCGCGAGACTTCGCAGGCGGTGAAGACCGTCCAGGAGATGTTTCTGAAGGCGGTCGATCTGCGGGCCACCGACATCCACTGCGAGCCGAAGAACAACGAAGAGTACGTCGTCCGCTGCCGCATCGACGGGATCCTCCAGAGCATCGCGGCCTTTCCGGCCGACGAGGGGAAGGCGGTCATTTCGGCGATGAAGGTGCTCGGCGACATGGATATCGCCGAGAAGCGTCGCCCGCAGGACGGGACATTCACCGTCCTCATGGAAGACCGGCGGTTCGACGTCCGCGCCGCCTCGGCCCCCACGAGCTTCGGCGAGAAGATGGCGCTGCGGCTCCTCGACGCCGACGGCGGGATCGTCAAGGGGGGGCTCGGCGCGATCGGCATGAAGGATTCGGTCGTCGCCAATCTCCGCGAGATCATCCAGCAGCCGCACGGCATGCTCATCGTCTGCGGGCCGACCGGCTCAGGGAAGACGACGACGCTCTACTCCGCGCTCTCGGAGATCGACGTCAACTCCAAGAACATCATCACGATCGAGGACCCGATCGAGTACCGCCTTGAGGGGATCTCGCAAACCGCGGTCAACGTGGCCGCCGAACTAACCTTCGCCAAGATCCTCCGCTCCACGCTCCGGCAGGATCCCGACGTGATCCTCATCGGCGAGGTCCGCGACAAGGAGACGGCCGAGATCGCCATGCAGGCGGCGATGACGGGGCATTTCGTGTTCACGACGCTCCACGCCAACGACGCCCCCACGACGATCACGCGGCTCCTCGACATCGGCGTCGAGGCGACGCTCATCCAGTCGGCCGTTTCCGCGGTCCTCGCCCAACGGCTTGTCCGCGTCCTCTGTCCGAAGTGCAAGCAGGCCGTCCAGCTCTCCGACGATCTCAAGCAAAAGTGGGGGATCGCGGCCGGGAAGAATGTGACGATCTATCAGGAGAAGGGATGTCCGGCGTGTAACGGCACCGGCTTCCGCGGGCGCACCGGCCTCCACGAGCTCATGATCTTCGACAACTCGATCCGCGAGCTCCTCATCGGCCGCCCCTCGATGCAGACGATCCGCCAGGCGGCGCGCAAGGCGGGTATGAAGACGCTCCTCGAGGCGGGCGTCGGCAAGGTGCTCGCCGGGATCACGAGCGTCAGCGAGATGCAGCGGGTGGCGAAGTAGCGTGGTAGGGGGACTTTCCCGCGACGGCCGGAAGACACCAGGCACGGCAACGTGCCACGAGGGACGGGGTTGACAATGTTGTTCGCCGATTCGATGCTCCAGCGCTTCGCTGATCCGATCTTCTTCCTGATCGTAGCGCTCCTCGCTTGGCTCGGCTCGCGCTATGGGCTCTTCCTGGCGACGGTCTGGGGCCTCCAGGCGGTTGCCTCGGTCGTGGCCGCGTTCGCGATCACCGACCATGTCGATGGGCTGTTGATGTGGGCCGGGATGACCAACGAATTCGCGATGGTGTGGCGGCAGTCGATCGCCTTCGTGACGAGCGTTGCCCTCGTGGCGATCGTCATCCGGCTGGCGGTGGGGGGGGCGATCCAGGAGGGAGCGACGAACTATGCACCGCTGGTTGACTTGGCCGGTGGGGGGATCGTCGGTGCGGCGGCGGGGCTCGTCGTGGCCGGGACGCTCCAGGTGATTCTTGCCATGGCCCCGCTCCCGGAGTCGATGGCCTTCGACCCCACGAAGGTCAGCTGGGATCTCGGCCGGGGGATCATTGACCTAGTCGGCCACTGCGCGCCGTCGATGACGAGCGAGGAGCGCGGGATCATGATGGACGGTGAGCCGGGCTTCCGGCCGGAGAAGGAGGATCCCTCCAAGGCTCCGCCTCCACCGGTCGATCCCTCGCTGCCGGTCCTTCAGAAGATCGAACAGCCGCAGTGGAGCGAGGTGTTCGCCGACGT
>SIAG01000004.1 GCA_009691925.1 Planctomycetaceae bacterium | reverse complement strand
GGCCATCCCGGCTTCCACAATCTCGTCGAGCGCGGCATCCGCTGGGCGGCCGGCCGCGACCCGGCCGAGGCCGGCCCGTATGTCGATCATCCGACGATGAACGTCCTCCCCGAAGGGCTCGCGGCCTTTGAGTTTGTCCCGGCGAAGGTCCCCGCCTACGACCCCGGTGGCAAGCAGTGGGGGGTGCAGCTTGAGCCGGTGTCACAGATGCAGGCCCCCCTGTCGCCCGAGGAATCGCGGAAGCATGCCCTTGTGCCAGAGGGTTTTCAGGTCGAGCTTGCCGCGGCCGAGCCGGTCATCAAAGCCAAGCCGCTGGCGATGGCCTTTGATGCCCAAGGCCGGCTGTTCATTGCCGAGAGCCTCGACTACCCCAATGAGATCGTCCTCCCCGGAGACGGCGAGGGGCACGACCGGATCGTTCGTTTGGACGACACCGACACCGATGGCGTTTACGACACGCGGACCATCGTCGCCGAGGGGCTTTCCATTCCCACCAGCCTCCTTCACCACGGCAACGGATGGATCGTGGCCCAGGCCCCGTCGATGCTTTTCCTTTCCGACGCCGACGGCGACGGGGTATGTGAGCAGCGCGAGGTCCTGTTCTCCGGCTGGGGCACCAGCGACACCCACTCCGGCCCCAGCAACCTCGCCTGGGGTTTTGACGGCTGGGTGTACGGGATGGTCGGCTATTCGGGTTTCAATGGCGAGGTCGGCGGTGAGCCGGTGCGCTTCGGGGCCGGCTTCTTCCGCTTCCTTCCCGACGGCTCGAAGCTCGAGTTCCTCCGCAGCACGAACAACAATTCCTGGGGCTTTGGTTTCTCGGAAGAGGGCCTCGTCTTCGGCTCGACTGCCAACGGCAATCCCAGCGAGCACATGCCGCTAGCCAATCGGGTTTACGAGCGCGTCCGCGGCTGGAGCGCCACGACCCTCGGCGGGATCGCCGGCAGCCCGTTGATGGAGATCGCCAAGCGCCTCGACGGCAGCGATGCCCCGGTCCGGCAGGTCGATCATTTCGGCAAGTTCACCGCCGCCGCCGGCCACCGGCTCTACACCGCCCGCGCCTACCCCAGCGAATACTGGAATCGGACCGCCTTCGTCTGTGAGCCGACCGGCCACATCGTCTCCACCTTCGAGCTCAAGGCCCGCGGCGCCGGCTTCTCGAGCCGGATGGCCTGGGATCTGCTCGCCAGTGACGACGAGTGGACGGCGCCGATAGCCGCCGAGGTTGGCCCTGACGGCCAGGTGTGGGTGATCGATTGGTACAACTATATTGTTCAGCACAATCCCACGCCGGCCGGCTTTGAGAACGGCAAGGGGAACGCCTACGAAACCCCCTTGCGCGACAAGAGCCACGGCCGGATTCTCCGTGTCGTCCATGGGGGGCCCGACGGGAAGTCGACCGCATCCCCGACGCGCGACCTCGCTGCCGCCACCTCGGGAGAGCTCGTGGCGATGCTCGGCGACGACAACCTCTTCTGGCGGATGCGCGCCCAGCGGACGCTCGTCGATCGCTCGTCGCACCAACTGGGGCCCGACCTCGATGTCGTGGCGGCGCTTGTGGGCCTCGTGAAGAACCGCACCGTCGATTCAATAGGCCTCGATCCAGGCGCTATCCATGCCCTCTGGACGCTGTTTCAAATGGGGCTGCTCGGCGAGACCGATATCGCCCTCCTCGACGCCGTCCGCGGGGCGCTTAAGCACCCGTCGGCCGGCGTCCGCATCAACGCGATCAAGGTCCTGCCGCGTGACGCGGCGACGGTCGCCGCCATCGACCGTGCCGGCGTCCTCGACGACCCCTCGGCGATCGTCCGCCTGGCCGTTCTCGAGGCGCTCTCCGAGTCCCCGCCGCTTGACCTCGCTGCTGAGCTTGTCGTTCGCGCTCTCCAGGATCCGCGGACCCTCACTGATTCGATCCTTGCCGATGCTGCCACGAGCGCGGCGGCGGTCCAAGCTGCCGGGGTCCTCCCGGCACTGTTTGACCGCGATCCGGCGAAGGCGGCCGGGCTCACTCCGGCGGTGCTTCTGCCGGCGCTGCTCGTGGCCGATTCCACTCCGCCGTCGCCGCAACTGCTCGTGCTCGTCGGCCGCGTTGCCGAGCATGTGGCCCGGGGAGGCGACGCCGAGGCGGTTGGACGGACGCTCCTGGAGCTTGCCAAGGCCGACGCCGCCACGGCCGCGGCGGCGCTGGAAGGGCTCGCGCGCGGATGGCCGAAGGGGAAGGCCGCCGCCTTCGATGCGGCGACGGAGGAAGCGATCGTGGCGCTGGTCGACCGGCTCCCCGCCTCGTCGCAGGGGCAACTGGTGACGCTTGTCCAGCACACTGGCAGCCGGGCCCTCGACGCCCATGTCGGCAAGATCAGCGAGGCGCTTCTGGCCGATCTCGATCGGGCCGAGGCTGAGGATCCGAACAGGATCGAGGCCGCCGAGCGGCTCGTGGCGCTTCGCCCTGCCGATGCGGAGCTAGTCGGCGAGCTGCTCGAGAGGGTCGGCGGCCGCTCGAGCCCGCAGCTTTCCTCTGGTGTCGTTGCCGCGATCGGCCGCTCAACGGCGCCCGAGGCCGCCGGACGGATTCTCGACAAGCTCGCCGCGCTCACGCCGTCGGTCCGTGATGCCGCGCTCCGCGCGGTGCTTGCGAACCGGGAGTGGGCTGCCGAGCTCGTCGACCGGCTCGAGGCCGGTTCGGTCGCCGTCACCGATGTGCCGCTGGTGGAACGCGGCAAGCTCACCGAGCATCCCGACCGCGCGGTCCGCGAGCGCGCCAGGAAGGTGATCGCCAAAGGGGGCGGCCTGCCGAGCGCTGACCGGCAGAAGGTGATCGACGAAGTCCTCCCAGTCGTCCTTGCCGGAGGCGACGTGCCGCGCGGCAAGGCGCTCTTCAAGGAGCAGTGCGGCAAGTGCCACACCCATTCCGGCGAAGGGGGAAAGGTGGGGCCGGAGCTGACTGGGATGGCGGTCCATCCGCCGCAGGAGCTCCTCATCCACATCCTCGATCCCAACCGCTCCGTCGAGGGCAATTACCGCTCCTGGACGGTGACTACCGACGACGGTCGCGTCGTCACGGGGCTCCTCGCCGCCGAGAGCCGGACGGCCGTGGAGCTGGTCGATGCCGAGGGGAAGCGGCACCCGATACAGCGCGACGAGATCGATGAATTCCAGCCCTCCCCCAATTCGCTCATGCCGCTCGGCTTCGAGAAGCAGATCCAACCGCAGGGGTTTGCCGATCTCCTCGCCTTCCTGACGGCCAAGGGGAAGTATCTCCCTTTGCCGCTCGACAAGGCGGCCACGGTCGTGACGACCAGGGGGATGTTCTTCGAGCCGGAAGGGGAGGTCGAACGCCTCGTCTTCCCCGATTGGAAGCCGAAGATGGTGGGAGCTGTCCCGTTCGTGCTCGTCGATCCCCAGGGGGACACGATCCGCAACGCCGTCATGCTCCATGGGCCGCCGGGGAAGAGCGCCCCGCAGATGCCCAAGACCGTGTCGCTCCCCCTGGGAAGCCCCGCGGCGGCGATCCACATCCTCGGCGGGATCTCCGGCTGGGGCTGGCCGGCGACGCGGGAGGAATCGACCTCGATGATCGTGCGGCTGGTCTATGCCGACGGCACCACCGAGGATCATCCGCTCGTCAATGGCCGGCACTTCGCCGACTACATCCGCCGTGTCGACGTTCCGGAAAGCGAGTTTGCCTTCGACCTCGCTGGCCGACAGATGCGCAAACTCGTCGTCCATCCCGGCAAGGAAACGAGTATCGAACGGATCGATCTCGTCAAAGGAGACGATCCGACGGCGCCGGTGGTGATGGCGCTGACGGCGGAGATGCGGTAGCGCGGTATCGCCAGATCGGCGGTCAGAGGCACGCGCGAGCAGGCGACGGCACGGCGGCCGCAGGGGCGGATTGGGGGCGCTCGCGGAAGGCTCACGATATGAGTTTTCTGTGGGCACACGGCTTCTGAATGATTCAGGGCTAGTCTTAGTGAACTTCCAGCTTTCCGCGTGACATCCCCGGTCACGTCCTGCCCCGCTCCCGCCCCCCTGGAGCGTCCGATGCTCTCTTTCGCCTCCCGCCGCTGCTGCAGCATTTTTTCCCTGGTGCTCCTCGTTGCCATTGGCCCTGCCTTCGCGGGCTGTGCCAAGCAGGAGTTTCAGAACATGCGCCAGCCGACCTATCCCGTCCAGGGGCAGGTGACGCTCGACGGCAAGCCGGTGGCAAACGCGACGATCGTCTTCAAGCCGGTCGATGCAGCGAAGTTCAAGTGGCGCGAGCAACCGCAGGCGAAGAGTGACGCGGAGGGCCGTTTCACCGTCTTCACCTACATAGCCAACGACGGGGCCCCTGCGGGGGAATACCGCGTGGGGATCGCCGTCCTCGGCGGGGGCGACGACGAAGGGGGCGACCAAGTCCGCCGTGACACCTCGGCTGCCAAGGTTCCCGCCCGTTACGCCGATGCCTCCACCTCGGGGATCACCACGACAGTCGAGGCCAAGCCGAACACGCTGCCGACGTTCGAACTGTCCGGTCGGTGACCACCGTTGCTTCCTCTCATCCCGTTCATTGCGTTTGCATCCTATTCCCCTTCTTCAGTCGCTCCCGATCACTCCATCCCGAAAGGTCTGACCATGGCCAAGTCCCGTTCCCGTGGTGCAGGGTTTACCCTCGTCGAACTCCTCGTCGTCATCGCCATCATCGGCACGCTCGTCGGCCTCCTCCTCCCCGCGGTTCAAGCCGCACGGGAGGCCGCGCGCCGCAGTCAGTGCCAAAACAATCTCAAGCAGGTCGGCTTGGCGATCCTCAACTTCGAGAGCGCGAAGCAGTTTTATCCCCCGGCCCGGGCCGATGCCGCCCCGGGGTTTCCGGTGGTCGAATTGGGAATCCCCGCCCCGGCCAGTGGGTCCATCCAGCACGGTCCCGGCGTCTTTCTCCTCCCCTACATTGAGGAAGCGCAGCTGGGCAACGCCTACAACATCAAAGTGACTTGGTCTGATCCGACGAACGCCGCGGTGATCGCGACGAAGATCCCGGGGCTCGTCTGCCCTTCCTCGGCCACCGCCAATCCAATGGACACCGGCTTTGCCCCGAACAGCACGTCGACTCCGAAGTGGAATGCTGCCCCGTCCGACTACTCGATCGCCAATGGCGTCAACGGGAAAATCGGACTGCCTCCCTACAATCTGATTCCCCCCGTGCCCGGCTACGACCCCTCAAACGGGTCGACCGACGCCACGCAGTACATCGGGGCCATCCGTCCGATGAGCACGATTTCCTCGTTCACCACCCAAATGAGCCCCCCATTCTACAACTCACGGGCCCGATCCCGCGCCGCGTTCGTCACGGACGGGACCTCCAAGACCCTGGCCTGGGTCGAGGATGCCGGGCGGCCGGTGCTTTACCGCCGCCGTACCCCGATCGCCGGATCGCGGGCGAGCGGCTCCGGCTGGGCCGATCCGGACTCGGAGTTTTGGGTCGATGGCTTCACCACCGACGGGGTGACATCGCTCGGCCCGTGCGCGATGAACTGCAACAGCAGTAACGAGCTGTATTCGTTCCATCCTTCTGCCTGCGGGGCGGTGTACTGCGATGGAAGCGTCCGTTTTCTCTCCGACGACATGGCCATGCCGCTGCTGGCCGCCGCGATCAGTGCCTCCCAAGGGGAGATCCTGAGCACGGAGTGAGACTCCGCCTGAAGGTCACCTCGATGCAAACGGCCCGCGCGGGATCGCCCCGCGCGGGCCGTGGTGTTTGTCCGATTGCCGTCGATCGAGATCAGCGGACGTCGATGAGCTCGACGAGGAAGTGGAGCGTGGCGTCGGGGGGAATGGCGGCGCCGGCACCGCGTTTGCCGTAGCCAAGGTTGCTGGGGATGAGGAGCTCGATCATGCCCCCCTTCCCCACCAGCTGCATCCCCTCGGTCCAGCCGGGGATCACCTGGGTGAGGCCGAACTCGATCGGCTCGCCACGCTTGTAGGAGCTGTCAAACACCTTCCCGTCGTCGAGCCAGCCGTGGTAGTTGACCTTCACGGTGTTGCTCGCCTTGGGGTTGACCCCTTGCCCCGTGCGGAGGACGCGGTACTGGAGACCGGAAGCGGTCTTCATGAAGGTCTTGGGGGGATCGGCGTCGAGGGTGCCCGCGCCCTTGGGGAGCGTGGGGAGGGGAACGTCGGTATCAGCGGCGGACACGGAAGTCTCCGGAAGGGTGATGGCGAAGGCCAGGAGGAGCAGGGAGCAGGCGAACAGACGCATGGAAAGGGTTCCTCTGGGATTCCTCTGGGTTAAATCGTCGCAACGAGCATAGCGGATTCGAGCGCCCGGGTGAGCGCGGCCGGGGTGTTGGCATCCGGGCCAAGGCCGCCTGTGGGCTTCCTCGATTCGGGCCAAGCGTGGCTTCGGGGTCGCCCGTGCCCCGTCGCCGGACTACCCAAAGGCCATCCATGGCCTCGGCTCTCTCCGCGCCGCTTGCGCTTTCGCCCTCCTATCCTGCGCTGACCGGCGAGGCCGGCTCTCGGAGCACGGGCGACCCCTCGCTGGCGGTGCCGAGCGTTGGGCTTCTCACGGCTTGCTGAGGTTCGTGGGTCGCTTACGCCAGCAGCGACTTGAGGACGTGCTGCTCTTCGACGCCCGTGAGCCGCTGGTCGAGCCCCTGGAACTTGAACGTGAACCGTTCGTGGTCGATCCCCATCAGATGGAGGAGCGTGGCGTTGAAGGAGTTCACATCGACAGGGTTCTCGACGATGTTGTAGCTGAAGTCGTCGGTCTCCCCGAGGACCGTCCCCCCCTTGGTGCCGCCGCCGGCCATCCACATGCAGAAGTTTCGCGGATGGTGGTCGCGGCCGTAGGTGTCGGCGGTGAGCGTCCCCTGCGAATAGACGGTGCGGCCGAACTCCCCTCCCCAGACGACGAGGGTGTCGTCGAGCATCCCGCGGGCCTTCAGGTCCTTGACGAGCGCGGCCGTCGCCTGATCTGTGTCGAGGCACTGGGCCTTGAGATCGTTGGGAAGATTGCCGTGATGATCCCAGCCGCGGTGGAGGATCTGCACGACGCGAACGCCGCGCTCGACGAGCCGGCGGGCGAGGATCAAGCTGTGGGTGAAGGAGCCGGGCTTGCTGACGTCGTCGCCGTACATGGCGAGCGTCTGGGTCGTTTCACCGCTGAGGTCGACCAGATCGGGCACGCTCGCCTGCATCCGGAAGGCCATCTCGTATTGCGCGATGCGGGTCTGCGTTTCGGGGTCGTGAAAGCGGTCGTGGCCGCGGGCGTTGAGCTTGCCGAGGGCGTCGAGCATCACGCGTCGGTCGGTCCGGGTCACGCCGTCGGGGTTGGGGAGATAGAGGACAGGATCCCCCGAGCCACGCATCGTGACACCAGTGAAGCGCGTGGGAAGGAAGCCGCTCGACCACATCCGCGTGAACAGCGCCTGCGAAGGATTGATGTCGGGCTGCGGTGTGAACACGACGAAAGCCGGAAGATCGTCGTTCTCACTCCCCAAGCCGTAGGCGAGCCAGCTCCCCAGGCTCCCCTTCCCCGGCACTTCGCTGCCGGTCATCACGTAGGTGCAAGCCGGGTCGTGATTGATGGCGTTGGTGAACACGCTCTTGACGAGCGCCAGGTCGTCGACGATCCCCGCCGTGTGCGGGAGCAGTTCGGCGTTGATCCACCGGCCGCAGGCGCCGCGCTGCTCGAACTTGAACTTCGACGGCGCCACCGGGAAGCGCTGCTGGCCGCTGGTCATCGTCGAAAGCCGCTGGTCGCCGCGGACGCTCGGGGGGAGATCCTTGTCGAAGTATTCCTTGAGCTTCGGCTTGTGGTCCCAGAGGTCGATCTGCGACGGCCCGCCGTTGGGATGGATGTAGATCACGCTCCGCGCCCGCGGCGCGTGGTGGGGCAATCCCGGAAGGGGCGGGTGGACTCGGGCAGCGGCGGAGCGGCCCGCCGCCGGATCGATGGCCGCGGCGCCGGCCTGGGAAAACAGCCCGCCGCCACGGCGGCTGTCGAGGAGCGCCAGCGCCGCAGCACCAGCGCCGACGCCGGAGCGGCGGAGAAACGCGCGGCGGCAGGCCTGGAGCTGCAGGTCTTGGCCGGAGGGGAGATGATGGTCCATGGCTTCAGTTCCTCGAGAGGGTCTCGTCCAGATTGAGAAGCATGTTCGAAACGAGTGTCCAGGCGGCTAGTTCATCCGCCGGGATGTTTTCTGGGGCCTTCGACTCGCCCAACGCCACGAGCCGCTTGGCGGCCTCGGAGTCGGCAGCGTAGCGGCCGCGGTGGGCGGCGAGCTCTTCGGCCACCACCGCCATTTCAGCCGAGTCGGCTCCCCGCGCGATCACCGTGCGGAACAGCCAGTCGATCCGGGCCGCATCGTCGGCGGGGCCGGAGGCGAGGGCCCGCGTGGCGAGGGCCCGGGCCGCCTCGACATGCTGAACGTCGTTCATCAGCTGGAGGGCCTGGAGCGGGGTGTTACTCCGCTCGCGGCGGCCACAGAATTGCTCCCGATTGGGGGCATCGAAGTTGACCATGAACGGCGGCGGCGCCGTCCGCTTCACGAACGTATAGAGGCTCCGCCGCCAAAGGGCGGGGCCGGTGTCGCGGGCGTAGCGCTGGGTGTTCGAGCCGGCGAAGCCGACCGGTTCCCAGATATTGTCCGGCTGGTAGGGGCGGACACCCCGGCCACCGAGCGTGGGGACGAGGAGCCCCGAGACGGCCAGGGCGTTGTCACGGATCTGTTCGGCGTCGAGGCGGATCCGCGGGCCACGGGCGAGGAGCCTGTTTTCCGGATCGGCCGCGAGGTGCTCCGGCGCCAGCGAGGCCTGACGGCAAAACGCCCGGCTCGTGACGAGGAGCTTGACGACGTGGCGCGTGTTCCAGCCGCTCTCGCGGTATTCGACGGCGAGCCAATCGAGGAGCTCCGGATGGCTCGGCGACTCCCCCTGCTGACCGAAGTCTTCGCTCGTCTTCACCAGCCCCATCCCGAAGAACTGCTGCCAGAGCCGGTTAGCCGCGACACGCGCCACCAGCGGCTGCTCCGGAAGGAGAATCCATTTCGCGAGATCGAGCCGATTGGGGGTCGCCCCCTCAAGGAACGCCAGCGGTGGCAGGAAGGCAGGCGTGGCCCTTGTCACCTTCTCCCCCGGCTTGCTGTAGGCCCCGCGGAGCATGATGAAGCTGTCACGCATCTGCGGGAGGTCGTTGAATACGAACGTCCGCACGAGCGCCTTCTCGAGGTCGTCGCGCTTGCGCCGCGTCTCGACGAGCTCGCGGTCGGGCACCGCGATCTCTTCCGGCTTCTCGCGCCACACGGAGCGCAGCCAGTGGCGGCGGATCCGCGTGATGTCGTCGGCATTGGTCGTTTTCTCGGGGCCTTCCCGAACCGGGCCCCGCAGCCCCTCCGGCACATCGTCGAGCTTTTCGACTCCCACCCGCGCCTGCCACCAGGCGGCGAATGAGCGGGCCGGATCGGCCGTCGGGTCGTCGGTGCTCGCCAGGCCGACCTTGTCCCAACGGACATGGCCGTCGAATTGCGTCAGAGCGAAGCCTCCGATCTTCGTGCCGGGGGGCACGCCGATACTCTCCGGCTTAAACGCCACGCGCACCCACTTCCCCGCCTCAGGGAGGGGCCCGAGCACTAGCTGCGACGCTTGGCCGACAGCCCCCCACGGGATCACGCCCCCCTCGCCCCAGACGGCCCGGTGTTCCCAGCCGTCGGTGTGGAGCTGGATCATGACCGCCTTCGGCGGCGCTGCCGGATCGATCCACACATGGGCAAACAGCTCGCCGCCGGCGGGGCCGGCCTGGATCTCACCGCCGGGCATGAAGACATCCTGGCCGATGCCGGTGGCGGTACGGTCGAGGCACCGCGCCCCGGAAACCACCGCGCCGGGCTCGCTTCCCGTGAACCAGGTTGGTCCACCGGGGCTGCTCTGGGGGGAGGCGCCGGCGGGGAGATCGTCGTCGAGCCAGACCGTTTCACTCGTCACCGGTGCCGGCTTCGGGTCGGCCGTGGCCGGATCGACATAGACGACCTGCGCGACCGCCTCTTCGATCCGCTTTTCGAGCTCCGGCAGCTTCGCTTCGAGGGCCGCCAGCTCCGTCTCCTGATCGGGGGTGGGGAGCTTGATGACCGGTGCCGTCTGCTCGATGTTGCCATCGAAGCCGGGGTCTGCCGCCGAGTTAAAGAAGGCGTAAAGCGAATAGAAATCCTTGGCCGAGATCGGATCGAACTTGTGATCGTGGCAGACGGCGCACTGCCCGGTGAGCCCCATCCAGGCGTTGAGCGTCGTCGCCGTGCGGTCGACGGCGTAGCGGAAGAGGAGCTCCTCGTTGATCGATCCCCCCTCGCTTGTTGTCACGTTGCAGCGGGAGAAGCCGGTCGCCGTCTGCTGCTCGCGGGTGGAGCCGGGGAGAAGATCGCCGGCGATTTGAAGAATCGTGAATTGGTCGAAGGGGAGGTTGTCGTTGAAGGCCTTCACGACCCAGTCGCGGTAGGCCCACATGTGGCGCTCGTTGTCGAGGTGAAGGCCGTGGGTGTCGGCATAGCGCGCGACGTCGAGCCAATGGCGGGCCATCTCCTCGCCATGGTGCGGGCTCGTAAGCAGCCGGTCGACGACCTTCCCATAGGCATCCGGGGCGGGATCGGCGACGAACGCCGCCACATCTTCCGGGGTCGGCGGTAGGCCCGTCAGGGCGAAGGTGACGCGGCGGATGAGCGTCGGCCGGTCGGCCTCGGCGTTGAGCGGCAGCCCCTCGGCCGCCACGCGCGCCTCGAGGAAACGATCGATCGGATTGCCGGCATCGCCCGCTGCGGCCGGCACCTCGGGGCGGACGATCTTCCGGAACGACCAGTGCTGTTCGTACGGGGCCCCGGCCGCGATCCAGCGCGTGAGTAGGTCCTTCTGGGCCTCCGAAAGCTCCTTGTGGACGTGGGGCGGGGGCATGACGGTGTCGGGATCGGTGGCAGCGATCCGGGCGATCAGGGCGCTGGCGGCTAAATCGCCCGGGACGATCGCCCGGTCACCGCTCCCCAGGGGGGCGAGCGCCGCGGGGCCGTCGTCAAGCCTCAAGCCCGCTTCTTGCTTGCCGGGACCATGGCAGGCGAAGCAATGCTCGGAGAGAAGCGGCCGGATGTCGCGGTCGAAACGGATCGGCTTCTCGGCCCCCTTCGTCATGGTTGCCGGGAGGATCCCCACGGCCAGAATCATGCCGAGGCCGGGCCACGACTTCGACATCCCTCTGCTACCGACCATAAAACCACGCATGAAACAGCTCTCCTGCAGATTGATCCGCGTTGCCGATCCCGCGGGAAGGCCCAGGATCGCGGACCGTCGTCGGTGACGAGGGTCGATCAGCGGGGCCGCGCAAGACGAGACGGGCAGATCGTGCATCTCCCCCCGGCCGGCCTGTGCAGCCAGTAAACTTATCCAATTCTGCCACACCCCGCAGCGCCGGGCAAACCTCAATGGCGGCCCGACAGGCGCCCGGGCGTGTGGAACACTTTTTTTGGCCCCCCCGGTGATGCGGCCCGGTGGGGAGTCGACGCTGAACGCCGCGCCGGTGGTCAGCCGGCCCGCCCCCGAAGGTATCCTTGGTCGCCGCGCCCCGAGAGATTCCCGCGATGCCCACGGCCCTCCTCGTCGACGACGAGCAATCTTCGAGCCTGCGCCTCACCGACCTCCTCGCAGCCCACAGGGAGATCGAGGTGCTCGGCGTTGCGCGGAGCGTCGCGGAGGCAAGCAAACTTCTCCAGGACCATGCCCCCGACATCCTCTTCCTCGATGTCGAGTTGCCCGGAGGCTCGGGGCTCAAGCTCCTCGCCGAGCTCACCGAACGGACGCACGTCTGCTTCATCACGGCCCATCCGCAATACGCCGTCACCGCATTCGAGGTCGGTGCCGTCGATTACCTTCTGAAGCCGATCGATCGGATGCGCCTAGCCGTGGCCGTGGGGCGTCTGCTGCGGGCGATCCGGGTGACCCAACTGCTACCCGCGACGCACCCTGCTGGCGATTCGACGTCGCCCGTGGAGTGGAACGCGGAGGGGGAGTCGACCGTCGCGGTCACGCTCCGCGGGGGGAAGAAGGCGATCCTCCGCCGGGACGACATCCTCTGGATCGAGGGGCTCGGCAAATACTCGCGCCTCTGTCTCGCGGGGGAACGGAAGCCCGCGACCGTCCGGCGCAGTCTTGCCGAATGGGCCGAGATCCTCCCCGCGGGCCTGTTCCCCCGGCTCGGCCGCTCGCAGATCGTCCGCCTCGCCAGGCTCTCGCTCGTGACGTGGAAGTCGCGGGAGGAGACGGTCCTCTCATTCAGCGGCAGCGCCGAGATCCTCCCGGTCGGGCGCGCCGCAGCCGTCAAGCTCCGGGAGCTGCGCGGAGGCGAGTGAGGGGGACTGCGTCAGTTCCGGCAGGGGCCGTCAGCTCCGCGCGCTGGCGCTGCGGCCGACGACCTGCTCCACGTCGTCGGCCCGGATCGGCACGTGGGCGGAGAGATCGACCGGGCCGCTCGTGGTGACGAGGATGTCATTCTCGAGGCGCACCCCGATCCCCTCCTCCGGAATGTAGATCCCCGGCTCGACGGTGATCACCCAGCCGGGCTGGAAGGGGCCGTTGAGCGGCGCGAGGTCGTGGACGCCCAAGCCGAGCGAATGCCCCAAGCCGTGCATGAAATACTTCCGGCAGGCCGGCTCCTCGAGGCTGTCCTTGGCGACCTGCTCCGGCGTGATCAGGCCGAGGCCGAGCAGCTCGTCGTTCATTTGGAGCTGGGCCGCACGGCGCCAGTCGCGGGGGGTTGTGCCGACGGTCGCCCGACTGATCGAGGCCTCGAGGACGCGGTGGACGGCATCGTAAACGGCCCGCTGCCGCGGGGTGAAGCGGCCGTTGACCGGATAGGTGCGGGTCAAGTCGGCGTTGTAGTTAGCGTAGCAGGCGCCGACATCGACGAGGAGCAGGTCGCCGTCGTCGCAGACCCTGTCGTTGGTGTTGTAGTGGAGAACACAAGCACTTTTGCCCGAGGCGATGATCGGCTCGTAGGCCATTTTCGCCCGGTGCTTCGTGAACTCGTAGATTAGCTCCGCCTCGAGCTCGTATTCCATCACCCCCGGCTTGAGGCAGGAGAGCATCCGCCGCAGGCCGACGTCGGTGATGTCGATCGCCCGCCGGAGGAGCTCGATCTCGGTCGCGTCCTTCACCGCGCGCAAGCTCCGCATGATCGGCGCCAGCCGCTCGTAGCGGTGGAGCGGATAGCGGGCCATGAGTTGGCGCGCGTGGCGGACGTCGCGGGGATCGGTCTCGGTGCCGTTGCGCTCGTGTTCGTTGGAGTTGAGATAGACCCGCTCGCTCTCGCACATCAGGATGTGGAGCACGCCGGGCAGCTCCGAGAGCCAGCGCACCCGCGGGATCCCGGAGATCTGCTCGGCCCGTTCCTTCGTCAGCTTCTCCCCTTCCCAGGTGGCCAGATGCTCGTTCGGCTGACGCAGAAAGAGGATCTCGCGCTGCGCCGGATCGGTCGCCTGCGGCGCGAGGACGAGCACGCTCTCCTCCTGCTCGATCCCGGTCAGATGGAAGAGATCGGCGGCCGGATAGATCGGGAAAGTGCCGTCGCCAGTCTGCGGAAGGATGTCGGCGGCGTGGATGATGGCGATCGAGCGCGGCGGGAGTTGGGCCACGAGCTGACGGCGGTGGGAGACAAAAAGGGCGTTGTCGATCGGTGCGTGCCGCATGGATTTTCCTCGGGCGTGTCGCGCCCGCACCGGACTCGGCACGGGGAAAGAAAAATCGTACCCGCCGGGGCGGGCGTCTGTCGCCGGCCTGCTCGAACGAACCACCCACAGGCCCGCTACCGGGACATATGGGTTAAACGTGCGCTTCGGGGTCGCCCGTGCCCCGTCGCCGGACGTTTGGTGTTGTGCGGCGTTGGGAGATCAACAGCTTCGTTGCCAATCCTGCCCTAGCGATAGGCCCGCGGACCGTAGGGCTGGGCGGCCTGCTGCGGAGGGGCCGGCTGTTGATAGCCCTGGGCCTGTGGCTGGTACTGGGGCTGGTACTGGGGCTGGTACTGGGGCTGGTACTGGGGCTGCGGTTGGTATTGCGGCTGGTACTGCTGCTGCGGCGCCTGCTGCCACGACTGCGGCTGCTGCTCGTAGGCCGGCTGCTGGGAGGTCGCACCCTGCTGCTGCTGGCTGGTGTATTCCTGCGCGGCGCGGCGCGCCTCGCTTTCGACCCGCTGGCCGACGATCATCGCCCGCGTCCGGTCGAAGTTCACCGACGGAATGCCGTTGTTCCAGCTGATCGTGAGGACGCCCGTGGCGAGGAGCAACGGCACGAGGAGGACGAACAGCCGCGAGCCCCAGCGCGTGCCAACGACCTTAGCCACTGGTGCCGGCAGCACCGGCGAGGCGAGGCCCACGGCCCGCTGGGCGAATGTCTTCTTCTTGCTCACGGCACCCTCCTGGAAAGAACCTTGTCCCTTCGGCGAACGAGGTGTCTTGTAGGATCGGCAGAGGATTGGCGTCCAGTGGAGCCGCGCGGGGGAGCGCGGCAGGCGCCATTCCATCTACCCCAGCTTTTGCAGCTTGCCGGGGCGAAAGGATGCCGCGGGATCTGCCCCTTGGCAGACCCCGCGGCGCTAGCCGCTGCGGGGAGCGAGTCTTCAGAGGGCAGGCCGCCCCTTACGCGACCAGGCGGCCGTTGACCTTCTTGTTGGTCGGCAGCTCGCCGGCGATGCCGTTTCAGTGACAGCGTCTCGTTCGCTTCGGCCGTCGTGTCGCGGTTCACGAGCACCGTCACCGTCTTCTGCGGAACGACTTGATTTGATCCATCATCTCCTTGTAGCCACGGGTCCAGAGGCCGTGGGGGGCGAAGTTCGTCGTCTCAAATCCAAACCAGTTCACGCCGGCGATTCGCGAGGCCATCCTGCGTGAGCCCCTGGGGCAGCACGGGCAGCGTCAGCCATACCCCGAGCTCAGGACGGGTCTTCTGCACCAGGGCGATGGCGTCCATCTGGAGCTTGATCGTCTGGGTTTCGGCGACGGCTGCTCCCTCGATATCGAAGTCGAGTTTCTTCAGCTTCAAGGTATCGACCATGTCGCCGTAGGCCGTCGCCAAGCCCTGGGATCCCAGGCGGCCCCCTTGATGACATATTGCGAGCCTGTGCGACTGACGATCTGGGCGTTCCAGATGTCGTTGATCGTGCGGTTGTAGTTGAAGGAGAGCTGCCAGTCGGTGAGCGTTGCCTTCGTGTCGTTGGTGAGGGTCAGCTCTCCCTGGAGCCCCGATCCCCAGTCACCGAGCGGCCGGTAGTGCTCAAGCCGTCGCCGGACATCTCCCCGATTCATGCGCTGTTCATGGAACGTTCACAGCCCGTTCACAAGGCGCGCGTCGGCAACGACCTTTTCCGCGGCAAACTGCACTTCGAACGTCGCGCCGCCGCCGGGGGTCGGTTGCCAGATCACATCCCCACCGTGGCCACGCATGATGCTCCGGCAGATGGCCAAGCCGAGACCATGGCCGCCGGTCGCCGTCACGCGCGAGGAGTCTTCGCGGAAGAATCGCTCGAAGACCTGTTCGGCCCGGTTTGCGGGGATCCCCTCCCCGTGGTCGATGACGCGCACGACGACGCGTCCGCCGCCCCGCGCCATGACGATCTCGACATGCCCGCCAACCGGGCTGTATTCGATTGCATTGGCGAGCAGATTCACAAACACCTGGTGGAGCAGGTCGGCGTTGCCGACGACCACGGTGCTGTGGGAATCGACCCCAATCGTTACCTGCCGCGCCTGGGCCAGGCTCTCCACCTGCGTGGCGGCCTCTTCGACGATCGGCTCGAGGTCGAGCCTTCCAAGCGGCCCGTCGGCCGCCGATTCCGCCTTTGAGAGCGCCAGGAGGGCTTCTGAGAGCTTCTGGATCCGCAGGGCGAGCGCGCGGCAGTGTTCTATCGCGCGCGCCAGTTCGTCGGTCGTTCGCGGCCGCTGCTCCGCGAGGTCGGCCTGGAGGAGGATACTGTGGATCGGGTTGAGGATTTCATGGGCGACGTCGGCGTTGAACCGGGCCTGGGAGATCCTGATCGCCTCGAGCCTGTCGAGCATGCAATTGAGCGTGGTGGCCATGCCGACAAGCTCGGAGTCGGCCTCGGCCAGGTCGATCCGCGCCGCAAAGTTTCCCGCTGCGATCGTTGCCGCGGTGCGGGAGATGCGGGCCAGCGGCATCATCATTCGGGAGAGGATCCACCACATCAGCAGCCCCATCGGCGGGATCGCCAGGACGACCGTCCAGATGTAGAACCACAGCGCTTCCCGCATGGCCTGCGCGAGTGGCTCCAGCGGCGTGCCGACCAGCAACACCGTTCCGTCGCTCCCCCGGCAGATGGCCAGTCGGGCCTTGCCATTGGGCTCGGTCCGGATAATCTCCTTGGATTCTCGCCATGGCTCCCCCCGGGCGACGTCTTCAGGGAGCCGCAGTGCCCCGATGAGCGTGCCATCCTCCCGCCAGGCGCCGGCAAACCAGGGGAAGGGCGTCGCGGTGACCGCTGACGGGATGAATAGTCGCATCGCGACGGAGGGCTTCAGGTCGCTCGCGGTGCGGAGGTCGGGGAGCGCGAGCTCTCGGATGGTGAGATCGGGCCCGAGAAGCGTTTCCGGAGCGAAGTGGTGCCTCGTCGTGAGCGCGCCGAGCCTGGTCCACAGCTGCGTGTCGATGTCGCGGACGAGGATCTCCCGCGTCACCGCGTAATTGACGGAGCGGATCGCGATGCCGATCGCGATGAGAAACAGGGCTATCGAGATCGTCGCCCGCCAGCGGAGCGATCGGAGCACGCTGCTAACCACGGCCATCCTGCCATTCGATGAGGAAGCCCTGGCCGCGGCGCGTCGTGATCAGGTTGCGGCCAAGCTTCCGCCGCAGCCGGAGGATGATGACGTCGACGACGTTGCTGACATGCTCGCACCCCTCCTGGCGGATCGCCGCCTCGAGGGCCTCGCGGGGCACCACCTCGCCGCGGTGGCGGGCGAGGGGGGCGAGAATCGCAAACTCCGTCGCCGTCAGCGGGATCCGCTCTCCGGCGCGGGAGACGGCCATGGCGTCGAAATTGACGACGACGTCGCCGATCGTGACCTCTGCCGCGGTGTCGGGGGCGCTTCGCCGCACCACGGCCCGCAGCCGGGCGAGGAGCTCGCGGATGGCAAACGGCTTGGTGAGATAGTCGTCGGCGCCGAGCTCGAGCGCCTCCACCCGATCGTCGGTCGTCCGTCGGGCCGAGACGACGATCACCGGCACGTCCTTCGCCTCGCGCAATTTCGAGAGCAGCTGGATCCCATCCATCCGCGGCAGTTTCAAGTCGAGCACGACCGCGTCGAGCGTCTCCTTCAGCGCGATCATCAAGCCTGCGGGCCCGTCGGCCGCCTCAAAGACGGTCTGCCGGGATTCGCGGAGGGCTGCGGCGATCGCCTGCCGGGAGGCCGCGTCATCCTCGATCACCAGCACCCGGAGTGAGGAGGGCAGAGTCGGCATGATCCCCCGATCATACCCCAGCGGCGGAGCCGGGACGGCCCCGATCGGCCTCCCAGCCAGACTCTACAGAAACTTGCACTTTCTGCAATCTTTTGTAGAGTTAAGTCATGCAGCCACTGAAGCAACTCGCCCAAGCCCTGAAGCAGCTTGCGGATCGCGAGCCCAGCGTGTTTGCCTCGTCGGACTTGGCCGCCGCGGTGCCCGACTGCGGGCATCTGGCGGGGCTCCTTTCCCGGGCCGTGAAGGGCGGGCTCCTCGAGCGAGTCTGCCGGGGCATCTACCTCTATCCCCTGCCGGATTACCGGACGGGCCACCTGCTTTTTTTAGCGGCGGCGCGGCTACGGGCGGGAGAGTTCAGTTACATCAGCCTCGAGACCGTCCTCTCCGACGCCGGCGTGATCTCCCAGGTGCCGATGCATTGGATCACGATCATGACCTCTGGCCGCAGCGGCGTGATTGACTGCGGAAACCACGGCCACATCGAGTTTGTGCACACCGCACAGCGCCCGGGCGACGTCAGCCGCGAGCTAACCTACGACCCGGATCGGCGCCTCTGGCGGGCCTCCGTGCGGCAGGCCCTGCGCGACATGAAGGCCACCCACCGCAGCCTGGAGCTTGTCGACGAGGAGGTAGCCCGTGAGCTTGTTTGACCGGCTCGTCGACGTGGCCCTGCGCACCCGTGCCGACCTTTCTCCGCTGCGGCCAGTGGTGAAAAAGGATCTGCTCCATCACGACATCCTCCGCGAGGTGAGTGAGGCGGGATTGCTCGCCGGGCTCACGTTCATCGGCGGCACCTGCCTGCGCGCCTGCTACGGCTCGGCGCGACTCAGCGAAGACCTCGACTTCACCGGCGGGAGCGACTTCCGGCGCGGTGATCTGGCCGGGCTGGCGACGATCCTCACCGACCGGCTGCAGACCCGCTACGGCCTGCCGGTCAGGGTGAGTGAGCCGGTGAAGAGTGGAGGGAATGTTTCCACCTGGAAGCTCGTCATCGAGACCCGCCCCGGCCAAAAGCATCTGCCTGCCCAGCGCATCAACGTCGACAGCTGCGCCATTGCCAGCCACGACCGGCGGCCGATGATGCTCCGCAATCTGTACGGCGTCGACCTCGGCACCTCAGGGCTCATCCTTCAGGCGCAGAGCCGGGAGGAAATCCTTGCCGACAAGGTCGTGGCCCTCACCTGGCGGGAAAACCGCATCAAAAACCGGGATCTCTGGGACATCCTCTGGCTCCTCCAGCAGGGCGTCGAGCTGCCGCTTCCGCTCATCCCAAAGAAGATCCACGATCGCAAGCGGAAGGAAGCGGAGTTCATCGCGGCGCTCGAGACGAGGCTCGCGGGGCTGCGCACGCAGCCCGCCCGGCGGACCGATTTCGTCAAGGAGATGAGCAGGTTTCTTCCGCCGGCCGTCGTCCGCGACACGCTCTCGAAGACACCGTACTGGAGCTTTCTGGTGCAGGCCGTGAGCGAGCTTGGCGAGAAAGCCGTGGCGGCTGTGAAGTCGCGATCCTGATCGCCTCGCCCTTGCGGTGCCGCAGCGGCGAGCACCGCGCCCGCTCCGCGGCCCGGTGCGCTCATGCTCGCACCTCTCGTCGCCTCGCGTGCAACGATCGAGTCGTCCCACCGGAGCGCGACGCTCACGGGGGCCTTCTGCGGCGCCGCCGATTCGTCCAGAAATATCCCGATTCGTCCAACCTGGGAGCGGGTCGTAACGCGACAGCGCGCCGATTCATCCAGACTCTTCCCGATTGGTCACTTTGTCGGGCGAGGGAGTTGAACGGCTGCGCGAGACGAGTAAAAAGCGTCAAGAGCAGTTTGTGGTATCAGCGAGAGGAGATGCCCCAGAAGCATTTCCGACGCGCAAACCAGACGAGTACTAAATGTGTGACTGCTCGGTCCGATAAGACGCCTTTTTCAAGGAACAAACGAATGACTCGCGTGGTGTGGTCACGATACTCGGCAGTTGGGCTTGCCGCACTAGTGTGCCTGCTTGGTACACCGGTCAGTGCTGGGCTTCTCACCGTAGCCAATTACAACTTTTCGAGTCAGTACATCGGTAGTGGTGTCCAATTCGCGAACATAGGCAGCGGTGGATACACTGGCTGGACGTCAGTCGGCTTCTATCAAACTTATAAGTGGCTCGAGAACGGCACCAACGGCGGCTTTACGGTTCCGGTAAGCAACCCCGGTGCAATCACTCCCCCTGCGATTGCCTACCAGCCCGGGCTAAGCGGTCCCTACTATCAGTATGCGGCCGAGGAAAGCAAGGGAACGATCTATCAGAATTTGGGTGTCGCTTTTACGCCGAATACCCGCTATACCGTCGACATTTCACTTGGACATCGAGACGGCTATAACGACAGCAGGGCGACGTTCGGGCTGGTGAGTAGCTCGACAGCGATCACTGCCGACGGCCCGGCCACCACGTTGACGACAGCGGGTTTCTTGTATGCGGACCAAATGGCAGTCGGAGCGTTCGATTGGGCCTCGGCCGTCGGCTCGCCAAACGCTGGAGTCTTCAGCTTCATGACGGGTGAGACGGCTCCCTCCGGCAACATCGTTGTTTATGTCAATAGCCAAGGTGGCCGTATAAACCTGGGCGGCGTCACGGTTAGTGCCGTCACCACGAGCGCTGTCCCCGAGATTGACCCCGCCGGGCTCGGCTCGGTGCTGGCCCTCGTCACCGGGGCCCTTGGGCTCCTCGAGCGGCGGCGCCTGAAGACGGCCTGATCGGCAACGTGTCGGGCGTGGTGCCCGTCCAATGGAAGTTCACAAGCCGGGCCGGGCATCGCAAGGTGCTCCGGCCCGGTTTTTTTCATGGTGGCGGAGACCCGATCCGGGCCGAATCAGGCAGCCTTCGCTTGAGTCAATGGGAGTTACCCCATCCGGCAATTGGATGCGGTTGGACGAATCGGGCAAATTCTGGACGAACGGGCGCACGAGCGGCTCGATTGCTCGATTTTGTCCGAATTCACAGACGGTCTGGCGACTGGGGCTCTCTATACTTCCCCCATTGAAAGGGGATGAGGTGCGGCAGACCGTCTGCCGACGGCCGGCGTTCGCGGAGCTGACGGCACCTCGGGGCGACAGCCGCCGGCGGCGGGGAAAGAGGTCGCCCCTCCTTTCGCGTCCTTTCGGAGCCGGCGGTCACCATGAGCCCCCGCGAGCTTCTTACGCGCAGCGATCCTGCCTCGGCGGCGGCGGGCGCGCACCTCGTTGGGCAGGAAGGGGCGATGCGGGCCTCGTTCGTTCCGTCGCTCGGGATGGCGACGTTCCTGGTCTTCAACACGGTGTACTGGCTCGTCATGGCCGTGGTCCGTTATGAGTTCTCGGCCTACTTCAATGCCGAAGGGGGAAACGCGCTCTCCGGTGCGGTTCTGCGGGGGTGTTGCGGGTGGCTTACCGGCTGGGCGGTCCACCTCATTCTCAGCCGGCCCGCGATGCTCGATCGTCCGCTGGTGATCCGCGTCGTGGTCGGACTGGTGATATCGATCCTCGCAGCACTCGCGTTTTTCGTGCTTGTGCCCTCGCTGCAAGCCCCGGTTCTCACCCGACAGGTGATCACGCTCCTGTGGTGCGCCATCTACTTCGGCCTCGAGGCCAATCACACCCGTAGGCGCGCGGAGCGGGAGGCGGCTGAAAACATCTCCCGCGCCGCATTGGCTGAGGCGGCCGCGCGCCACAATGAGCTTCGGCACCTCGAAGCGCAGATGAATCCCCACTTCCTCTTCAATGCCCTGAATTGCATCGTCGCCGCCAGCCGCGATCATGTGGCCGTGGAAAGGGTGACCCAAGATCTGGCCGACTACCTGCGCTTTTCGCTCGCGCCGTCGCAGCCCCTCGAGCCCCTTTCCCGGGAGATCGACGCCTTGGAGAAATACCTCGCCATCCAGCAGAGCCGCTTCGGCGCCGATCTGGTCTGCCGGATCAGCTGCGAGCCGGAGGCGCGGAGCGTGCAGGTGCCGCCGATGATGCTCCAGCCGCTGCTGGAAAACGCCTTTCACTATGGGCCCCAGTCGAGCCCGATGCCGTTGAATGTCAGCGTCGAGGCGAGCGTCCGTGACGGGAGGCTCTGTGTGATCGTCGCCAACAGTGGCGCCTGGGTGCCCCCCGATCCGGCCCGCTCGCTCGGCTCCGGGATCCAGACGCTGCGGAAGCGGCTCGATCTCCTCCTCGGGCCGGCCGCGACGGTGGACGTGGTCAGCGAACAGGGCTGGGTGAAGATCGTCATCCGGCTGCCCGCGTAGCGGCAGCGGGAGAGCCCTGCGGCAGTCCGGGCTTTGAGCCGCCCGTGAACACCCTTGGCGCCCGCGTCTCTGCGGCGAGGTGGCTGACTCTTGAGGAGCATCGCCTCATCCGGCTTACGGCTCGCCGCCGATTCGTCCAGATAAATCCCGATTCGTCCAGCCGCCGTGCGGAATGTAAAGCGACTGCGCGCCGATTCATCCAAACTTTTCCCGATTCGTCACTTTATCGGTGGAGGGAGTTGAATGACTGCGCGAGACGAGTATAAAGCGTCAAGAGCAGTTTTTTGCTTGGTTCCCCGTGCCATTCCCTCAAGCGACAACAGACTTTTGTTGGTGGAGGCGATCGCCTCGGAGCGTTTCGGGAACGGTATTCGTACTTTTCACAAACTCGGTTTCACACATTTAAAGGGCATACGAAACATGGCGTCCTTCAAAAACGCATGCATGGCGTTTGTGGCATTGACAATCGCGGCCCACAGTTCTGCGGGTGGGATCACGATAAACATCTGGCAAGACGGCTCGAACGTCCGTGCCCACTCAGATGGCGGCACGCTCAATTTCAATGTGTTTACCAACATTCAAGGTCCAAATGAGTATTTTTCCTCACTTGGGGTCCATCCCAGCTGGCGACAAACGGGCAGATGGTCGGTATCGGTTATGGGTTTAGCCAAACTTACGTCGATGGCAGTCCGATCACTCGGACTGGTACCTTTGGTGACGGCGCTGTGGGTGGTAAGTTCGCAGATATTGCGAGCGGCCCGATGTTGCAGGTTACGGGGGGACGGGGAATTTACGATGGAATTTCCACCGAATGGACATCGATCTCCGGGAAATTCGCCTTCTACGATGTAATGGATTCCACGTGGTTAAGCACGACGATGAGCGAAATGGGTTTTGTCGCCTCTCCTCCGACCACCATTTACACCTGGGGTTCCGCCGGAGTTAACGAGACGGTCACCGTGCTTTTCAGCGAACCCACCCCGTCCGCCGTCCCCGAGATCGACCCCGCCACGGGCGGAAGCGCTCTCTCGCTCGTTGCCGGAGTGCTTGCGATGATCGAGCAGCGCCGTCGGCGTGCCATGCTGGTGGCCTGATCGAGTGGGTGTGTTGAGCACTGATTCACGGCCGGGCCTGGCATCGCAAGGTGCTCAGGCCCGGTTTTTTCTGGCCTGAAGATCGTGGTCCGCCCTGGGGAGGCCACTGGCGGCTTGGAGCCAATGGCGGCCGTTCCGTGGGGAAGCGAGTTGATGACTTGGACGAATCGGGATATTTCTGGACGAATCGGTAACGCGATCGGCGGGCGGGGGCGAGTTGGGGCGCGTGGCGGCGACGGCTTACCGGGCGGCGCGGCATACTGCCGCCATGGCAAGCGGGCCCCCCGAGAACGACCCTGCAAATGTTGCCGATGCTGCGGCGGCGCTCGCTGCCGTGCGCTACCGAGAGCTGATGTTCTGGATGTTTCAGGTCGTGTTTTGGACCTGGGTCGGGCTGGCCACGACCATGGACGTGGTCAGCGAACAGGGCTGGGTGAAGATCGTCATCCGGCTGCCGGCTGGCGGAGTGCCTGTCGACCAAGCGATCCCGACGGTCATCAAGTCCTGACACGGAAATCCAACCGATGCCCACAGCGATGCTTGTCGACGATGAACCCTCCGCGAGCGCCCGGCTCGGCGATCTCCTGGCCGCGTACGGGGAGATCGAGGTCCTCGGGGCGGTGCGGAGCGTGGAGCAGGCCGTGGCCTTCATCGAGGGGAGGGCTCCCGATATCGTCTTCCTCGATGTCGATATGCCGGGAGGCTCGGGGCTCTCCCTCCTCGAGAAACTCCCCGCCGAAACGGAGGTCTGCTTCGTCACCGCCTATTCGAAGTATGCCGTGTCGGCCTACGACTTTGGCGCCGTCGACTACCTCGTCAAGCCGGTCGATCCGGATCGTCTCGAGGTCGCCGTGACCCGCATCCTCCGGGCGTTTGGAAGCAAGACGGCCGCCCCCGCTGCAGTCGCATCCGACAGCCCTGCCAAGGCTCCCGCCGACACGTTTGTGATTCCACTCCGCGACGGGGGGGCGAAGACGGTCATCCGCTGTGACGACATTCTCTGGATCGAGGGAATGGGAAATTATTCGCGCGTCTGCGTCGCCGGCGACGGCAAGCCGATGCTCGTGCGGCGCAGCCTCGCCCAATGGGAGAAAGATCTCCCCGAGAAAGATTTTGCCCGGCTGGGGCGGTCGCAGCTGATCCGCCTCGAGTGCCTCGCGCTCGTCACCTGGCAGTCGCGGAGCGAAACGGTGCTGACGTTCACCGGCAGCAGCGAGACGCTCACGATCGGCCGAGCCTCGGCCGCACGCCTCCGCGAGCTCACCGACGCAAAGCCGACGGAGTGACCGGGCTAGCGTAACGCAGCCGTCGCCTTCAGACCGGGCGATCTGCTTCGTAGGTGGCGATCAATTCGTCGAGCTCGTGGGCGGCGGATGCCTCTAGCATCCGGGCGCTCCAGTGCCGCAGATAAGACAAGTCGAGGTGCCCCTTCTGGATGTGGAGGATGCCCTTGATGTCTTGCAAGTCCTTGTGGCGGTGGAACGCCATCTTCAAGAGAATCAGATCCTCGGGCGTTGTCACGCGGATCGTATGGCCGTGGAAAGACCGCCCAACAGCCCGCTTCAGAATGGAGTGCTGTAGCGGCACGATCGGTAGGAAAAGTTCTACGCTCGTCGCCCGGCAGACGAGCGTCATGTATCGATCGTCGCGGACCTGCTGGAGCAGGGCTTCGACGGTCACCGGTTGAGGGTCCGGAGAGCCGTCGATCCCGAAGCCTTGTGCATTCAGGGCATCGGTCAGCCGCTGGTAGGCGACCGCAGGAACGGCGACGAGGCAATCGGCGTCTTGGGTCGTGCGGGGCACGCCCCAGAAACTCACCGCGACGGCTCCGCCGATGGCGTAGGGCACGCCGAGGTGTTCAAAAAGACTGCCGAGCCGGAGCACGACGTCGGCAAGCGCGGGGAGATCAGTCGGCTGCATCGGCGTCTGGCCAGGCGGAGCGGCGGAGGTTTTTCCACCAGGGGGTGGGGCGGGGATCGAGCATCCGGGAGGCCTCGCGACGATGCCGGCGCTCGTCGGGGGAAAGATGGGCGAGGATCGCTTCCATGGTTCTTTCCAGCCCCACAAAAACCTCCGCACGTTCCTCCGGAGTCATGCCAACGACATGCCTGGCGTCGGCCTCAATCGATTCTCGATCGGTGCGGCGAGGATAGGGCAACAAGTCCACGGCGCGGGCTCCAGGGGAAGCGACCAATCGGATCCTCGAAGCGCAAATCGACGGAGTGACCGGGGCGCGGCAGTGCAGCCCGGTCACTCCGCGACAGTACAGGCCTGCCTTACTTCACCTCGCCGCAGTCGGTGATCACGATCTTGGCGCTCGTCTTGCCGCTGGCCGACCCGGCCTTTTCGATCGCCTTGACGACGTCCATCCCCTCGACGACGTTGCCGAAGACGACATGCTTGCCGTCGAGATGGGGGGTGGCGACGGTGCAGAGGAAGAACTGCGAGCCGTTGGTGTTGGGGCCGGCGTTGGCCATGCTCAAGACGCCGGGGCCGGTGTGCTTGAGCTTGAAGTTCTCGTCGGCAAACTTCTCCCCGTAGATTGACTTCCCGCCGGTGCCGTTGTGGTTGGTGAAGTCACCCCCCTGGCACATGAAGTCGGTGATCACGCGGTGGAACGACGAGCCCTTGTAGCCAAAGCCCTTCTCACCGGTGCACAGGGCGCGGAAGTTCTCGGCCGTCTTCGGAACCACGTCGGCTTGGAGCTCAATGACGACCCGGCCGGCCGGCTTGTCGCCAATGGTGATGTCGAGGAAGCAGCGCGGGTTGTTGGCGTCGGCAGCGGTCAAGGTCGATCCCCCAAATCCAAGGTGTGAAAGGGCAAGAGCAGCGACGGCCATCGACAGGATGGCGCGGCGCGAGAAGGCACTGGCACGGTCAAGGGGTGTGCGGGCAGGCATGTCGCGAATCCCCAAAAAAGGTGGGCGGTGGACGTCGACGCGACAGTGCGCGACGTCGGTCAAAAGACACCCGATCAAGCACGGGCCTCCGCGGCTGCGGAGGCTCTCGATCGAGCGGGGAATTATGAACCAATCCGCGCCCGGTGGAAAGCGCAAGCGCCGCCCCCCGCCCCGGGCTACGCGAGGACTTCGCGGACCGGTGTCCCGCCGCCGCCGATCTTGAAGGGGCGGCCGTTGGGGGCGTGAAACTCTTTTTCGTAAGGGAGCCCTGCCGCCGCGGCGACGGTGGTGTTGAAGTCGGCAACGGAGATGGCGCCTGAAGCGGGGGAATGGCCGCGCTCGTCGGACGCGCCATGGACCACGCCCCCCTTCACCCCCGCCCCGGCGAGGACGCAGGAAAAGACCGCCGGATGGTGGTCGCGGCCGGCGTTCTCGTTGATCTTCGGCGTTCGGCCAAACTCCGTGGCGAGGACGACGAGCGTCGTGCCGAGCAGGCCCCGGTCGCTGAGATCGTCGAGGAGCGTGGCGAGGGCCTTGTCGAGCCCGGCGGCCTTCGTGGGAAGCTCTTCGAAGAGATCACGGTGCATGTCCCAGCCGTTGACCTCCACCTCCACGACCCGCACCCCCGACTCGACGAGCCGGCGCGCGAGGAGGCAGCCCTTGCCGATCACTCCTGCTCCGTAGCGATCGCGGACGCTCTCCGGCTCCTTGGAGAGATCAAACGCTTCGAGATCGACGCTTCCCAGGAGCCGGACCGCCTCGGCATACATCCGGTCGTAGGCCTCGATCTGGTTGCCGCCGTAGGAGGCCTTGAAGTCGCGGTCGACCTTCTCGGCAAGCGACAGCCGGCGCTCGAAGTTCTCCTCGGTGAGATACGCGGGGCGGATCGTGTTCTCGAGGCCTGCCTTTGGATCGGCCACCGGCACCGGCGAGAGGGCCGGATCGAGAAAGCCGCTGCCGGGATGATCGTTGCCATTGCCGACGAGGACATAGCCGGGGAGATCCCCCGGATGGCGGCCCGCTGCGTGGAGCGCCCAGGCGCCGAAGGCCGGATGGCGGATGGAGTTGATCTGCGGATAGCTCGTCCGCATCAGATACGTCCCCTGCTCGTGGGCCCCGGTTTGGGTCGTCACGGCCCGGAGAATCGCCAGCTTGTCGCTCATGCCGGCGAGCTTCTTCATCGACTCGCCGAACACGATCCCCGGGGTCTTTGTCTGAATGACGCCCGTCTCTCCCTGCTCTTCTCGGCCTGGCTTGGGATCGAAGGTGTCGAGGTGGCTCATCGCCCCGCGCATGAAGAGCGTGATGATGTTCGTGCCCGCGGGGAGCGGCTCGGCCGCGAAGCCGCTTTGGGGATCGGCGAGGATCGCGTCGACCGCCGTCACGCCGAGGGCTGTGCGCGCGATCCGGGCGATGGCGCCGCGGCGGGCGAGGCGGGAATCGAACCAGGGGAGCGTCTTGGCGGGGGTCACTGGATGCCTCACTGGATTCACTGGATGAAGAGGAACTCGCGTGTATTCAGC